>NZ_JBANEM010000068.1:0-502 GCF_040187805.1 Comamonas sp. wu1-DMT | reverse complement strand
TATGCAGTGTCTGCGTGGCCTGGCTCAACATCAGCAAGCCACAGGCAAAAACCAGATTGCTGGCGAGAAGCACCGACCTTCCGCCAAAGCGATCAATCAGTCGGCCCGCGATGGGGCCTACCGCTGCAGCCACCAGCAAGGCTGCAGAGAAAGCGCCGAACACCAGAGAGTACGAGGTGCTTGTCAACTGACTGATTGGCCTGGCCAGCACCGCGAGCAAGTAGTACGACGAGGCCCAGGACAGGGTCTGGGCAATCCCGAGCATGACTGTGACTTGCGTGCGGTTCAGTGCCATCTGCATCGTTTAAATGCTGCGTTGGTTGACCCGTTTGGACAGTTCTTCGGCACTTTCACGGCGCTCGCTGTAGCGATCCACCAGGTAGTCCGAACAGTCTCGCGTCAGCAGCGTGAACTTGACCAACTCTTCCATCACGTCCACCACCCGTTCGTAATACGAAGAGGGCTTCATTCGGCCAGCCTCGTCGAACTCGGCAAATGCCTT
>NZ_JBANEM010000067.1:0-502 GCF_040187805.1 Comamonas sp. wu1-DMT | reverse complement strand
TATGCAGTGTCTGCGTGGCCTGGCTCAACATCAGCAAGCCACAGGCAAAAACCAGATTGCTGGCGAGAAGCACCGACCTTCCGCCAAAGCGATCAATCAACCGGCCCGCGATGGGTCCTACCGCTGCAGCCACAAGCAAGGCTGCCGAGAACGCGCCGAACACCAGAGAGTACGAGGTGCTTGTCGACTGACTGATTGGCGTGGCCAGCACCGCAAGCAAGTAGTACGACGAGGCCCAGGACAGGGTCTGGGCAATCCCGAGCATGACTGTGACTTGCGTGCGGTTCAGTGCCATCTGTATTGTTTAAATGCTGCGTTGATTGACCCGTTTAGACAGTTCTTCAGCGCTTTCACGGCGCTCGCTGTAGCGATCCACCAGGTAGTCCGAACAGTCTCGCGTCAACAGCGTGAACTTGACCAACTCTTCCATCACGTCCACCACCCGTTCGTAATACGAAGAGGGCTTCATTCGGCCAGCCTCGTCGAACTCGGCAAATGCCTT
>NZ_JBANEM010000066.1:0-556 GCF_040187805.1 Comamonas sp. wu1-DMT | reverse complement strand
TTTGTACAACTTCACTTACTTGGGGTACACCTTCTCCCGAAGTTACGGTGTCAATTTGCCGAGTTCCTTCTCCTGAGTTCTCTCAAGCGCCTTAGAATACTCATCTCGCGCACCAGTGTCGGTTTGCGGTACGGTCGTCAATAGCTGAAGCTTAGTGGCTTTTCCTGGAAGCAGGGTATCACTCACTTCGTCTGCAAGCAGACTCGTTATCACGCCTCATCTCAGCTCTCCGGATTTGCCTAAAGAGCACGACTACACGCTTGAACCAACTATTCCAACAGTTGGCTGAGCTAACCTTCTCCGTCCCCACATCGCACTATTGATCGGTACAGGAATATTGACCTGTTTCCCATCAGCTACGCATCTCTGCCTCGCCTTAGGGGCCGACTCACCCTACGCCGATGAACGTTGCGTAGGAAACCTTGCGCTTACGGCGAGGGGGCTTTTCACCCCCTTTAACGCTACTCATGTCAGCATTCGCACTTCTGATACCTCCAGCATCCGTTACCAGACACCTTCACAGGCTTACAGAACGCTCTCCTACCACGCACAGTAA
>NZ_JBANEM010000065.1:0-569 GCF_040187805.1 Comamonas sp. wu1-DMT | reverse complement strand
AGATGAGTCCTAACCGGATAGACATGCAGCGATGCGAATCGCCCGTGTCGGCAAGTCAGGGAACGTGGTAAGCCCCACTATCCGCCAGCACGCGCAAGCGTGTCGGCAGGGAAGCCGTAAGGCAACCTGTTGGATGAGGGGGTATGGGATGGTGGAAAAAGCGAATGGCTACCTGTAATGGGTGGCATAGGGGTTCATACCCTGACGCGAAAGCGTGCCCACTTCCACTTGGTGCAACCGTCGCTCGCGACTGCATTTGTTTAAACCTAGCCCGAAGGGATTGTGCGTATCCCTTCGGGGAGACGTGCGTCCTCTGAGGGTTCAACTCGGTAGGAGGAAAGCATGAGAAAACTCACCGGCGACGGCGAATCTGCGTCCTCACGCGAACCGCAAGACTGGCATGCCATCGATTGGCATCGTGTCGAGCAGTTTGTGAGAACGACGCAGCAACGCATAGCGAAGGCAACGCTGGACAAGGACTGGCGCAGGGTGAAAGCTCTGCAACGGTCTTTAAACCACTCGTTTTCCGCCAGGGCTCTGGCGGTAAGACGTGTAACTGAAAACCAAGG
>NZ_JBANEM010000064.1:0-583 GCF_040187805.1 Comamonas sp. wu1-DMT | reverse complement strand
CTGGCCACGATCTCGCTCATGCTCTGGCCCGCCAGCTCCACCTGCTGCGAGCCCGACTGCACATTGTCCACGCTGGTGGTGATGAGCTGCTTGATCTCCTTGGCGGCTTCGGCGCTGCGCTGCGCCAGGCTGCGCACCTCGCCCGCCACCACGGCAAAGCCACGGCCCTGCTCGCCGGCGCGTGCCGCCTCGACGGCTGCATTCAGGGCCAGGATATTGGTCTGGAAGGCAATGGAGTCGATCACGCCGATGATGTCGGCAATCTTGCGGCTGCTGTTGGTGATCTGGCCCATGCTTTGCACCACCTGCTGCACCACGCGACCGCCTTGCTCGGCCGCCTGGGCAGCTGTCGATGCCAGCTGATTGGCCTGACGCGCAGTGTCGGCAGACTGGGTGACAGTAGCCGTCAGCTCTTCCATGCTGGCCGCGGTTTCTTCGAGATTGGCCGCCGTCTGCTCGGTGCGGGCCGACAGGTCCTGGTTGCCCGTGGCAATCTGGCCCGAAGCCGAAGAGACGGACTCCACGCCCGAGCGCACCTGGCCGACGACGGAGCGCAGGCGCTCGGCCATGGCGTTCAGGGACT
>NZ_JBANEM010000063.1:0-659 GCF_040187805.1 Comamonas sp. wu1-DMT | reverse complement strand
TTTTCCCACGCCTCGCACATCGCACGGAATGGTGTCTTCCACCTGAGCGCTTTCAAGTGCTTGCCGAAGTTGTAGCTTTGAACAATGCCTGGACATGCTCCCGTAGCTGCTCCAGGCCCTCGTACTCGTACGCCTTGATCGTGGATTCCTTGATGGTCCGGTTCATGCGCTCGACCATGCCGTTAGTCCAAGGGTGGTACGGCTTGGTATGTTGTTTCTCGATTCCATTGAACTTGCAGATGCGTTCAAAGATGTGACCGATGCATGTGTCGGTGACGCCACCTCTGAAGCGTTCTTGCCCTGTGAAGGCCATGCCGTTGTCCGTCAGAACGGTATGTATGCGGTACGGGAAGGCCACAAGCACCTGCCGAAGGAACTGCGCTGCGTTGGCTTTCGTGGCCCTGTCAAAGAACGCAACATACGTAAACTTTGTGACGCGGTCTATTGCAACAAACATGTGCTGTATGCCGCTGAAGATCTTCATTTCGGCGCTGTCGATGTACACGAAGCCCAGCGTCGTTTCTTCAAACTTTCCGCGCCTTCGCGGCATCTGCATTGCCGGCTGTCGACTGATTCCGTGACGCTGCAGGCATCGATGCAAGGCGCTGCGGCTGAGCTTGGGTGCCGTCTCCAGGAGCTGCCCCATGAGATCGTCCAGC
>NZ_JBANEM010000062.1:0-679 GCF_040187805.1 Comamonas sp. wu1-DMT | reverse complement strand
CGCACCAAGCTGGAGGGCGAGCAGCGGATTGCGGCCACGCATTGCCGCCATCTGATTTTTCGCACCAGCTGGGTCTATGCAGCGCGTGGCGGCAACTTTGCCAAGACCATGTTGCGTCTGGCGCAGGAGCGTGAGGTGCTCAGCGTGATCAACGATCAATGGGGGGCCCCACCGGAGCCGATCTGATCGCCGATGTCACGGCCCATGCCGTGCGCCATGTGAGCGCTCATGACGGCGATGGCGGTCTCTACCATCTGGTTGCGGCAGGAGAAACCAACTGGCATGCCTATGCCAGCCATGTGATCGAGCGCGCCCAAAGCCTGCGACCGGATCTGGACTGGAAGGTGCAAAGCATTGCTGCCGTGCCGACCACGGCCTTCCCGACACCGGCCGCGCGGCCCTTGAACTCGCGTCTGGATACGCAAAAGCTGCAAGCGACCATGCAACTGCATCTGCCTGCATGGCAGCAAGGCGTGGAGCGCATGCTGCGCGAAATTCTGTAATTTTCAAATAACTCGCTTCCAACGCTTATCTGCAAAGCGTTGGAAGCCATCCATTGATTCATCATGACGACACAGCGCAAAGGCATCATTCTGGCTGGCGGCTCCGGCACCCGTCTGCACCCCGCCACCCTGGCCATCAGCAAACAGCTGCTGCCGATCTACGACAAGCCCATGAT
>NZ_JBANEM010000061.1:0-785 GCF_040187805.1 Comamonas sp. wu1-DMT | reverse complement strand
TAAAGAACAAAAGCCGCCTGGAGCTGAGTCTCAGGGCGGAAACAACGCAGGCATCAGTCTTAAGCGCACTGCCTATCTGATGGCCTACGTTTTCGCGGCATCCTGGTTCATCAGCACTGCCATGGCTTCCCACCTGCCTCAGATTCTTCAGGCCAGCGGTGCAACTTTGGCTGCTTCGATTGCTGCTGCTGCATTGGTCGGGCCTGCCCAGGTGGCGGGTAGGGTGTTGGAGTACAGCTTTCTCAAGAAGGCACACCCACTGCTTTCTGCTCGCTTGGCCATCCTTGCCCATCCGCTGGCCGCTGTCTGTCTGGGCCTTGCCGGTGCACCTGCAGCCAGCATTTTTGCCATCCTGCATGGTCTGGGTAACGGCATCTTGACGATTGCCATAGGCACGCTGCCACTCAAGGTGTTTGGCTCTCAAGGATATGGCCAGCGTCAAGGCTGGCTCATGGTGCCTGCACGCATCGTGCAAGCCGGGTCACCGTTTCTTTTCGGACTGGCTGTCGCAAACTGGGGCAGCCAGGCTCTGTGGCTGTCTTCTCTGCTGGCGATCAGTGCATTTGCGGCTCTGTGGTCCATGCGTGTGAGTCCACAGCAATAAAGGCAAAAGGAGGTCAACAATGTCATTTCACGATGTGATCATCGTCGGAGCTGGTCAAGCAGGCCTATCGGTGGCGTACTTCCTGCGTCGCTCCAATCTGTCGGTGCTGCTGCTGGATGCCGAGGAAGCCGGAGGCGGGGCCTGGCAGCATGGATGGGACTCGCTGAGGCTTTTTTCTCCC
>NZ_JBANEM010000060.1:0-785 GCF_040187805.1 Comamonas sp. wu1-DMT | reverse complement strand
TAAAGAACAAAAGCCGCCTGGAGCTGAGTCTCAGGGCGGAAACAACGCAGGCATCAGTCTTAAGCGCACTGCCTATCTGATGGCCTACGTTTTCGCGGCGTCCTGGTTCATCAGCACAGCCATGGCTTCCCACCTGCCTCAGATACTTCAGGCCAGCGGTGCAACTTTGGCTGCTTCGATTGCTGCTGCTGCATTGGTCGGGCCTGCCCAGGTTGCAGGTCGGGTGCTGGAATACAGCTTTCTCAAGAAAGCACACCCGTTGCTGTCGGCGCGCCTGGCCATTCTTGCCCATCCATTGGCTGCCGTCTGTCTGGCCCTGGCCGGTGCGTCGGCAGCCAGCGTTTTTGCCATCCTGCACGGCCTTGGCAATGGCATCTTGACGATTGCCATAGGCACACTGCCGCTCAAGGTGTTCGGATCTCAAGGGTATGGCCAGCGCCAAGGTTGGCTCATGGTTCCAGCACGTATCGTGCAGGCAGGCTCACCATTTCTTTACGGGCTGGCTGTCGCAAATTGGGGCAGCCAGGCTCTGTGGCTGTCTTCCCTGCTGGCGATTAGCGCATTTGCGGCTCTGTGGTCGATGCGTGTGAATGCACAGCAATGAAGACAAAGAGAGGTCAACAATGTCGTTTCACGATGTGATCATCGTTGGGGCAGGTCAAGCAGGCCTATCGGTGGCGTACTTTCTGCGTCGCTCCAATCTGTCGGTGCTGCTGCTGGATGCCGAGGAAGCCGGAGGCGGGGCCTGGCAGCATGGATGGGACTCGCTGAGGCTTTTTTCTCCC
>NZ_JBANEM010000005.1:0-262816 GCF_040187805.1 Comamonas sp. wu1-DMT | reverse complement strand
CAAGCTCGTCATACGGCGTACCTTTTTGGCGCAACACATCGCGCACTGGCATGCCCATGGCCTGGATCAGGCCCGCCAGCGTGGCGCGATCAGGAGGCGTCCTGAGGTATTCAATGACCGTGGGCTCTTCCCCGCTGTTGCGGATCAGGGCCAGAACATTGCGGGAGGTGCCGCAAGAAGGGTTGTGGTAAATCGTGATGTCGCTCATAGCGCAAGATTTCCGTTGCAAAGATTCATGGCGCCACGCTGAGCCGCAAGGCCAGGGCGGCAAGGGTAATGAGCAGCACGGGCAGAGTCAGTACCGCGCCGACTTTGAGGTAGTAGCCCCAGCCAATCGTTGTGCCTTTCTTGCCCAGCACATGCAGCCACAGCAAGGTGGCCAAGCTGCCAATCGGCGTGATCTTGGGACCCAGATCGCAGCCAATCACATTGGCGTACACCATGGCCTCATTGACAGCACCGCTGGCTGTGGACGCATCGATGGACAAGGCTCCGATCAAGACCGTGGGCATGTTGTTCATGATGGAAGACAGCACCGCAGACAGCACGCCTGTGCCCAGTGAAGCGGCCCACACGCCACCGGCTGCAAACTGGTTCAGCAACATGGCGATGTAATCCGTAAGCCCCGCGTTGCGCAGCCCATAGACCACCAGGTACATCCCCAGCGAGAACACCACGATCTGCCACGGAGCGCCATGAAGCACTTTCCTGGTGCTGATGACATGGCCACGCGCAGCCACCGCCAGCAAGATCGCAGCTCCCACGGCTGCCACAGCACTGACAGGGACGCCCAGGGGCTCCAGCGCGAAGAAGCCGACCAGAAGCAAGACCAGCACGACCCAGCCAGCCTGGAAGGTGGCCACATCCTTGATCGCAGCCGACGGCTGTTTGAGCTGGGCCACATCGTAGGTGGCAGGAATATCGCGTCGGAAAAACAGCAGCAGCACACCGAGGCTGGCCAGGACCGAGGCGATGTTGACCGGCACCATCACCGATGCGTAGTCGTTGAAGCCGATCTTGAAAAAGTCGGCGGAGACGATATTCACCAGATTGGAGACAATCAGCGGCAGACTCGCTGTGTCGGCAATAAACCCGGCGGCCATGACAAATGCCAGCGTTGCTGCCGGAGAAAAGCCCAACGCCACCAGCATGGCCATCACGATGGGCGTGAGAATCAGGGCGGCTCCGTCATTGGCGAACAGGGCCGAAACGGCGGCCCCCAGCAGCACGATGAAAGCAAACAGCTTGACTCCACTGCCACCACCCCAGCGGGCAAAGTGCAATGCAGCCCATTCGAAGAAACCGGCCTCATCCAGCAAAAGGCTGATGATAATGACGGCGACAAAGGTCGCCGTGGCATTCCAGACGATATGCCAGACCACCGGAATATCAGCCAAGTGCACGACTCCCATCAGCAGCGCGATACCGGCCCCAATCGAGGCGCTCCAACCAATACCAAGGCCGCGTGGCTGCCAGATAACCAGCGTCAGGGTGAAGATGAAAATCAGGATGGCCGCCAACATGACGTATAGGTCCTAGAAAAGCTATGAGTCGGCATCAGTGCCGCCCACAGCGTGCGGACGTCAGTGAAGCCTGGTACTGCAATCCAGACTTTGGATCTGGATCGCAATGGCAGTAACGGGATTCAGTGCGAAGAGAGTTCACGCGCCGTAGACTGCAGCACAGCCTGCTCCAGCTTTTGCGCCGGCAGGTTCACCAATAGCTCCAGGCGACAACGAATCATGTGCATCGTCTGCCGGAAGGCTTCCAGCTTTGCCTCGTCAGAGGCATCGCCTTCCGAGGGGTCCGGGTAGCCCCAATGCGCCGTGGCGGGGTGACCAGGCCAAAACGGACAGACTTCGCCAGCGGCGTTGTCGCACACGGTGATGATCAGATCCATATGCGGCGCGCCAGAAACGGCAAACTCGTCCCAGCTCTTGCTGCGCAAACCATCTACCGAGACACCGGCCTTTTGCAGCACTTGCAGCCCCAGCGGATTGGGTTGTTGATTCTCTCGGGGGCTGCTGCCCGCCGAATAGGCCTTAAAACGGCCTTGACCCATATCGTTGAGCAAGGCCTCGGCCAAGATGCTGCGTGCCGAGTTGTGAGTGCACAGGAACAGGACGTTCAGGGGAGCTTTGTTGTCAGACATGGTTTTGGCAGCAGGACTTGGGTGTGGGAAAAGCTTGCAGCGACGTCTAGCACTGGCATGGCATAGCGGCGTCATCGGTACAAACCGCGCCCTGGCAGCAGTTCTCGGTGAGATATGCCACCAGATCGTTCATCACGGGGAAGGCCGCGCGATAGAGCACGTTTCGGCCCTGCCGTTCCTGGCTGACCAGGTCGGCATGAAAAAGCTCTTTCAAATGAAAGGACAGTGCATTCGGCGCGATGCCTAGCTGCTCAGCTAATGCACTAGGTGTCAGGCCTTCAGGCCCGGCCACAACAAGGGCCCGAAATACGCGCAATCGGGCCTCATGGGCCAGAGCGGAGAGCGAGCGGATGACGTTTGCTTCTTGCATTAGTTAATAATACATCAATTGTTGAATTAATGTATTAATGTTCAAAAAATGGGCACCGTTTTAGGACCGCAGAATGCCAATGATCGCTCATGGAGTTCAGCACCGAGTGACTGCCTCTGGTCGATAGTGTGAGTGCTCGGATATGCCACGAAGCGGACACCCCGATATGCGGTCTCAGCCGGAGAAGTCGGCTGTCAGCGAAGGCCACAGACTAGTGCTACCGGCCTGAGCAGGTGGCCAGCACATTGCCGCGCAGGCAGCGCTAGAAGACGTCTATGGCGTTGCCGATGGTCAAGGTTGCGTCAGCCTTGAGGCATCTGGCTCATGTCCATAAACATGATTTCCCAGATGTGGCCGTCTACGTCCTCGAAGCTGCGGCCATACATGAAGCCGAGGTCTTGCAAGGGGTTCACGTCCGCCTTGCCGCCGTGAGCAGAAGCAGCCTCAACCACGCTGTCGACGGCCGCGCGGTCGTCGGCGCTCAGGCACAACATGACTTCGCTGGCAGCATGGGCGTCGACGATAGGCTTTTGGGTGAACGTGGCCCACTTCGGGTGGGTGAGCAGCATCACGTAGATGCTGTCGGAGACGACCATGCAGGCAGCGGTGTTGTCACTGAACTGCGGGTTGTTGACGGCGCCGATTGCTTCATAGAAGGACTTGGCCTTCGGCAGGTCAGCGACGGGCAGATTGACGAAGATTTTCTTGGACATTTGAGACTTTCAAGGTCTGTGTTGAGAGGGAATCCTCAGGCGTTGGCGAGCGACGTCAACAGTTCGTCCAGGAGCTGCAAGCTGCATGTGAGGCTGTTTTCCTGCCCAGAGTGGCAATAGTGTGGCCACCACAGCTTCCCAGCCTCGAAGCGGGACAACAAGCTATTGGTACATCATATCCAGCAGCACCAGTGTCAGCCAACTGCGTTAGCCGTCGTTCAGGTCGCAGGCAGACAATGGCCGCAACCGAGAGTCGCTAATGTTCCAAGGCAGCTATCGACCGGTTGCAGCCGCTCAAACCTCGTTGATCTACTGCTGTGCAGCGATTGCCGCTGTTCGTAGCCGCATCGCAACCTATCGGTCACCGCTCCATAACGGCCATCCGAACATTGACGCCGACAGCTACGCAGCGTTGTGCGGGCGCTGCCATACGGGCGGATTGCCATAGTGCTTTCTGCTGTTCCAGTCTGAAAAATGCACCATGACTTCCCGGGACCGTACATCCAAGTGCTCCTACTGGAACGGAAATAGGAGGCTTTGAACCATCTACAGACTCTGGTCGATCTACCCTGAAGAATTTAAGACCGAGACGATCAAGAGAGGTAGAGCCTCCGCCCGGTCAGCGTCCCAGCTCTTTGGCACTGACGCCGGCAATGCCCCAGTTCTCCTTGGGCACATCGTGTATCCAGACCCGCACATTGGCGGCGGGAGCGTCAACGGCCTCGACCAGGGCCTGGGTAACCTTTTCGATCACCGCCTTTTTCTGTTCCTCGCTGCGGCCTTCAATCATGTAGATTTGTGCGAATGGCATAGAACTTCCTTTTTCTATCAGTCGTTATCGATTGCGCGGCGCTGACTTGCCCCCTCTCCCCGAAGGGGCGAGGGGGCAAGGCAAGAGGCGCAGCGCCAAAAAACCGGCAGAGCCCAACTCAGAGACGCAAAGCAAGAGCCGCCTCGCGGCGAAGGCGTCGTCCCCTGGGGGGAAGGCGCCTCAGGCGACTCAGGGGGTTAAGCTTTTATCCCCAACTTGCGAATCAAGTCTCCCCAGCGCTTGTTCTCAGCGCGAATGAAATCGGCGAACTGCTGCGGCGTGTTGACGCGCAGATTGCCCGAGATGTTGTCAAAGGCCTGCTGTACCTCGCCCGTCTTGGCACCGACCTCCCACGCCTGCTGCAGCTTGGTGATTACGGCCTGGGGCGTGGCGGCCGGTGCGACCAGGCCGAACCAGGTCTCGACCTCGAAGCCGGGGTAGCCCGACTCGGCCACCGTGGGCACATCGGGCAAGGCCTTGGAACGCTGGGGCGAGGTCACGGCAATGGCCCGCAGCTTGCCAGCCTTGATGTGCTGCAAGGTCGTGGCCAGCGAGCTTTCCATGCTCATCATTACTGTGCCCGACAGCAGATCGGGCACGATCTGGCTCGAGCCCTTGTAGGGCACATTGGTCAGCTGGATTCCGGCCACAGACTGCAGCAATTCGGCCGCCAGATGGTTGCTGGTGCCAATGCCCGAGGTCGCGTAATTCACCTTGCCGGGATTGGCCTTGGCATAGGCCACCATGCCCTTGAGGTCGGAGAACGGCGCGCCCGGGTTGATCACCAGCGCGCAAGGCGTGGTGCCGACCAGGGAGATGGGGCGCAAGTCCTTCTCCACATCAAAAGGCACGCTGTTGTACAGGTGGGGCGCAATGGCCAGGCTGCTGATGGCTGTGAGCCCTATGGTGTAGCCGTCAGTTGCTGCCTTGGCCACGGCGTCCGTGCCGATATTGCCGCCGGCCCCAGCCTTGTTTTCCACCACAAAGGGCTGGCCCAGCTTGTCGGACATGGCCTTGGCAGCCGCGCGGCCCATGACGTCCGTGGGGCCGCCCGCAGGAAACGGCACGATCATGCGCACCGGGCGCGTGGGATAGCCGGCCTGCGCCAGGGCGCGCCCAGGCAGGCCCATGGCCATGGCAGCCATGGCGACCGCTGTCATCAATTCTCTTCTTTGCATTGCTTGTCTCCGTTGTCGTTCTGAAAAAACTTGATGGTGCGCATCATTTGGAGGCGCCAAGACAACTCTTAGTGCTGTTGCAACCCCTTGCCTGAAGCGCTGCCTTCCCGTTGTGGGGCGGGTTCAAGCGCCCTCCTACTTCACAAGCCCGGCGCGGCTCAGGCCTGGGAGGCCGAGCAAGGGCCGCCCCGTAGCGAGGGCATCTTCCCCCTCCCCAAGAGAGAGAGAGAGAGAGAGAGAGAGAGAGGGAAGATGCGAAGCGACTTAGGGGGCGAACTGAATCGAGGTGCTGCCCATCCCCTGCACGCGCAAACAAACATGGTCGCCAGCGGCCACGGCCACGGCCTCGGTAGCGCCGCCCGACAAAATCAGGCTGCCCGCCGGAATTTCCTGGCCACGCCGGCCCAGGTGGTTGGCCAGCATGGCAATGGCCGCAGCCGGGTGGCCCAGCACCGCCGCACCGGCCCCCATGGCCACGGGCTGGCCGTTTTTCTCCAGCACCAGGCCCACGGTGCGCAGGTCCACGGCGTCGGGGCGCAGAGGCTGGCCACCGACCACAAAGCGCGCGGCCGAGGTGTTGTCGGCCACCACGCTCTTGAGGTCGAACTTGAAGTCGCGGTAGCGGCTGTCAATGACCTCGATGCCGGGCATCACAAAGTCGGTGGCTGCCAGCACGGCGCCGATGTGGCAGCCAGGCCCTTTGAGTGCATGCTTGAGCACAAAGGCGATCTCGGGCTCCACCTTGGGGTGGATCAGCTCCGAGGTCTTGACCGTGCCGCCATCAGGCACACTGAAGTAGTCCACCAGAAAGCCGAACACCGGGTCGGTGACGCCCATTTGCTTCATCTTGGCGTGCGAGGTCAGCCCGGCCTTGAGGCCCACCACGCGCGCGCCGCGCGCCAGCTTGCGCGCCAGGATGGCGGCCTGAATGGCGTAGGCATCGTCCCAGTCCATATCGGGATGGGCGTCGGTGATCTTCAAGGTATCGTGGGCCTGCAGTTCGCAGGTCTCCAAATGCTCGGCCAGTTGTTCAATGGTTGCGGGGTAAAGTGCCATGTGGTGCTCCGAATATTGAAAATGAGTGGGCGGGCAAGGCCTCAGGCCGCCGATGCATTGAGCAGGGCGCGGCGCTTCATGCTGCGACCTTGATCCCGCGCGCACGCGCCATGGTCAGCGCCGTGTCTTCGATCATGTCTTCCTGGCCGCCGACCATGCCGCGCCGGCCCAGCTCGACCAGCAGATCACGCGCCGGAATGCCGTACTTCTTCTCGGCCCGCTTGGCGAACAGCAAAAAGCTGCCGTACACGCCCGCATAGCCCAGGGTCAGCGCATCGCGGTCCACGCGAATGGGGAAATCCATCAGCGGCACGACCAGGTCTTCGGCCACATCCTGAATCTTCCAGACATCAACGCCGGTCTCAATTCCCATGCGCTCGCACACGGCCACCAGCACTTCCATGGGGGTGTTGCCCGCACCGGCGCCCAGGCCTGCGGCCGCCGCATCGATGCGGTTGGCGCCAGCTTCCACGGCGGCGATGGAATTCGCCACGCCCATGGCCAGGTTGTGGTGGCCGTGAAAGCCCAGCTCAGTCTCGGGCTTGAGCGCAGCGCGCACAACGGCAATGCGCTCCTTGACCTGGTCGGGCAGCAGATAGCCTGCCGAGTCGGTCACATAGACGCAGTTGGCGCCATAGCCTTCCATCAGCTTGGCCTGCTTGACCAGACCTTCGGCGCTGTTCATATGCGCCATCATCAAAAAGCCCACGGTGTCCATGCCCAGCTTGCGTGCGGCCGTGATGTGCTGCTCGCTCACATCGGCCTCGGTGCAATGTGTGGCCACGCGGATGGTGGACACGCCCAGCTCATGCGCCATCTGCAGGTGGTCCACGGTGCCTATGCCAGGCAGCAGCAGGGCCGAGACCTTGGCCTGCTTCATCAGCGGGATCACGGTGGACAGGTATTCCTCGTCGCTGTGCGCGGGAAAGCCGTAGTTCACCGAGGCTCCGCCCAGGCCGTCGCCGTGCGTGACCTCGATCAGCGGCACGCCGGCCGCATCCAGGCCCTGGGCCACGCTCTTCATCTGTTCCAGCGTCATCAGATGGCGCTTGGGGTGCATGCCGTCACGCAGCGTCATGTCGTGGACGGTGATCTTCTTGCCTTTGAGTTCCATGTTGCCTCTCCTTCAGGCGGCTACGGGGGCCATTGGTGCGAGCGTGAGCTTGCCGGCCAGCACTTGTTCGGCGAACATCTCGGCCGTGCGCGCGGCGGCGGCGGTCATGATGTCCAGATTGCCCGCGTACTTGGGCAGGTAGTCGCCAAGGCCTTCGACCTCGAGGAAGACGGAGACGCGCTTGCCGTCAAACACCGGGCCGTTGACCAGGCGGTAACCGGGCACGTATTTCTGCACCTCGGCCAGCATCTGGTGGATGGAGGCGGTGATGGCGGCCTGGTCGGGCTCGTCCTCAGTCAGGCAGTGCACGGTGTCGCGCATCATCAAAGGGGGTTCGGCCGGGTTGATGACGATGATGGCCTTGCCTTTCTTGGCACCGCCTACCTTCTCCACGGCACCTGCCGTGGTGCGCGTGAATTCGTCAATGTTCTTGCGCGTGCCCGGTCCCACGGACTTGGAGGACACGGTGGCCACGATCTCGCCATAGGCCACGGCCTGAACACGGCTCACCGCCGCCACCATGGGGATGGTGGCCTGCCCCCCGCAGGTGACCATGTTCACATTCATGGCGCCGCTGCCCAGGTGCTGCATCAGGTTGACCGGGGGCACGCAGAAAGGGCCTATGGCCGCCGGCGTGAGGTCAATCATCAGCGCTCCCTGCTCGTTGACCTTGCGCGAGTTCTCTGCATGCACATAGGCGCTGGTGGCGTCGAACACGATTTGCACGCCATCGGCGTGCATATGCGGCAGCAGTCCATCCACGCCCTCAGCCGTGGTCTTGATGCCCATTTCACGCGCCCGCTTCAAACCATCGGAATCGGGGTCTATGCCCACCATCCACACCGGCTCCAGCACGGGGCTGCGCTGCAGCTTGGCCAATAGGTCGGTGCCGATATTGCCCGGCCCGATCAGCGCGCATTTGATTTTTTTCATCTCTTTTGTCTCCAGTTTTGAAATAACACCCCCTGAGTCGCTGCGCGCCTTCCCCCTCTCTCGCTTCGCGGAAGGGGGACGACAGCCTCGCTGCGGGGCGGCGGGGCCGCCTAGGCCCTTGCTCTCTGTCCCTGACCTTGGAACGCGCCCGTTCATGCGACCTGGGGGCAGGTTTGACGCTTAAACAAACCTCACAGAACAACTACCTATTCCACCTATGGTCACGCGCAGGTTGTCCCCGGCCTTGACCGGCACCATGGCGGCCAGCGAGCCGGAAAGCACTACCTCCCCGGCCTCCAGCGCAATGCCGTGAGCGCCCAGGGTGTTGGCCAGCCAGGCCACGGCATTGGCCGGATGGCCCAGGGCGGCAGCGCCCGCGCCCGTGGCCACGATCTCGCCGTTTTTCTCCAGCACCATGCCGCAGGTGGCCAGGTCCACATCGCGCGGGTCGACCAGGCGATCGCCCAGCACAAAGACGCCGCAGCTGGCGTTGTCGGCCACCGTGTCCTGGATCTTGATCTTCCAGTCGCGGATGCGGGAGTCGACGATCTCGAAACAGGCCATCACCCCCTCGGTGGCGGCCAGCACATCGGCTGCCGTCACGCCCGGTCCCTGGAGCGTTTTCTTGAGCAAAAAGGCGATCTCGCCCTCGGCCTTGGGCTGTATCAGGCTGCTCGCCGATACGGCCTCACCCTCGTTGAAGACCATGCCATCGGTGAGCCAGCCAAAGTCGGGCTGGAACACGCCCAGCATGTCCATCACGACCTTGGAGGTCACGCCTATCTTCTTGCCAACCACGCGCTCACCCGCAGCAATGCGCCGCGCGAGCATGTGCTGCTGCACCTCGTAGGCATCCGCGATGCCGATATCGGGGTAGCGGGTGCTCAATGGTTCGAGCACCCGACGCTGCGACAGTGCCTCGTACAGCTCGTCGCCCAGCTTTTCTTGCAGTTCGGTGTTCATAGGTTCAATCGGCTAAGGGATGGGGTTCATCAGCGTCGGCTTCGGCCAGGAAATCGGCTACCAGGCGTGCAAAACGGGCGCTGTGCTCAATCTGCGTCCAGTGCCCGCAATGGCCATAGACGTGCAGTTGCGATCGCGCAATCCAGTCAGACAAGGTGATCGAGTTGGCCAGCGGGATCACGCGGTCCTCGCGGCCATGCACGATCAGCGTTTCATGCGGAATGCGGCGGATGTCTTCTTCGCGGCTCGCCAGCGCATCGACCCAGCGCTGGCGCGGTGCGGGAAACATGGCCGAGAACGATTCGTGAAAGCCGGGCCGGATGCTGGCCTCGTAGCGCAGGCGCGCCAGCTCGTCGTTCACGATGCTCCGGTCGTAGGCAAAGATATCCAGCAACTGGCGCATGGCGTCTATGGACGGCTCGTAGCCCCAGACTGCGTCCAGCCCCGGCGTGAGCTCGAACGGAACGCCCACACTGCCCATGAGCACAAGGCGGCGCACGCGCTCGGGATGGCGGATCGCCAGTGCCAGCGCAAGGCCTCCGCCGAACGAATTGCCCACAAGATCAGCCCGGGCGATTCCCAGCGCATTGAGCAGGCCCACGGCCTGTTCGACCCAGGCGTCCATGCCATAGGCGAAGCCATCGGGTCGTTCGCTGTAGCCGAAGCCCGCCATGTCAGGCGCGATCACGCGCGCACGCTCGGCCAGCGCAGGCATTACCAGCCGCCAATTGGCCCAGGCCGAAACACCCGGACCCGAGCCGTGGATCAGCAGCACGGGATGACCGCTGCCCAGGTCGTGGTAATTGGTACGAATGCCAGCGGCGGCGATGGACTGCGCCAGCTCCGGATTTCGCTCAGAGTTTGATGCAGACATTCTTCAGCTCCGTGTAGAACTCCAGCGAATGCACACCGCCTTCGCGGCCGATGCCCGATTGCTTGGCACCGCCAAAAGGCGTGCGCAGATCGCGCAGAAACCAGCTGTTGACCCAGGAAATGCCCACATGCATGCGCTGGGCCACACGGTGTGCGCGGGCCAGGTCTTGCGTCCAGACGGCGCTGGCCAGGCCGTAGACGTTGTCATTGGCCTTGGTCAGCACCTCTTCTTCGGTATCGAAGGGGGCGATATGGCAGCAGGGACCAAAGATCTCTTCCTTGATGACGCGTGCCGTCTCGGGCAGGCCGGTCCAGATCGTGGGCTGCACCCAGGCGCCGTCCGCATACTGGGCGCCTAGGTCGGGCACGCCGCCGCCGGTGACCACGGTGGCACCTTCCTGCACCGCCAGTTGGTAATACGACAGCACCTTGGCCTGATGCTCCTTGCTGATCAGCGGGCCCAGCTTGGTGTCGTCGTCTTCGGGCACGCCGATCTTCCAACCCTCGATCTGCTGCTTCAGCGCGGCCACAAAGCGTTCGTAAATCGGGCGCTCCACATAGACGCGCTCCGTGCCCAGGCAGACCTGGCCGCTGTTGACAAAGGCCGAGCGCAACGTGCCTTCGATAGCCGCGTCGAAATCGCAGTCGGCAAAGACGATGGCGGCGTTCTTGCCCCCCATCTCCAGGCTCACGGGGCGTGCTCCCTTGGCCGCAGCCTTCATGATGGCCTCGCCAGTGCGCGTCTCGCCGGTGAAGGTGATGGCATCCACGCCAGGGTGGCTGGTGACGAACTCGCCGGCCGAATCGGGGCCGAAACCATGGACCACGTTGTAGACGCCGGGCGGAATGCCAGCCTCGTTCATGACCTCGCCCAGCAGGGCTGCAGTCTGGGGCGATTCCTCGGAAGGCTTGACCACCACGGTGTTGCCGCAGGCCAGGGCCGGGCCGACCTTCCAGGTCATCAGCAGCAGGGGCAGATTCCACGGGCAGATCACGCCCACCACGCCCACCGGGCCACGGTGGCCGTAGTTGATCGCACCGCGCCCGTCCGGCGTGGCCATTTCGAAGAACTCCGTGGGCACGTTCTTGACCACGTCGGCAAAGATCTTGAAGTTGGCCGCACCACGCGGAATGTCGATATGGCTGGCCACACTGCGCGGCTTGCCCGTGTCCGCACATTCGGCAGCCAGAAACTCCTCGAAGCGGCGGTTGATGCCATCGGCCACGGCATAGAGTTTTTCCACGCGCTCGGCCACGCTCATACGGCCCCAGGGTCCATTCAACGCAGTGCGCGCTGCAGCCACGGCGGCATCGACTTCGCTGCGGCCGGCCTCATGCACCTTGGCAATCACCTGGCCCGTGAGCGGTGAGTGCTTGTCGAAGCTGCGCCCCGTGGAAACGTAGGCACCGTTGATGAAGTTCTGGATGTCTTTCATGGTTTTCTTCCTGTCACGCATGCTTTTGCAGCAACGATAAATTCGGTGTTCAATACTGTCCAATACTGAATTTTCCAAAATCAATACCTATAAGGTATTAAGGAGCTACCCCGTGGACTTGAGGCAGATGAGGTACTTTCTGGCGCTGGCAGAGGAGCTGAATTTCGGCCGGGCCGCGGCCCGGCTTCACATGGCCCAGCCACCGCTGACGCGGCAGATACGTGCCATCGAAGAGGAGCTGGGCACCGAGTTGTTTGTGCGCACGCCCAAGGGCGTGGAGCTGACGGCGGCAGGCCAAACCCTGCTGGACGAGGTGCCCAACATCCTGTCGCTGGCCGAGCGCGCCCGCGAGCGCACGCAAAGAGCCGGTCAGGGACTGACTGGCCAGCTGGACGTGGGCATTTTTGGCTCCGGCGTGCTGGACGTGATTCCGCGCCTGCTGGCGGCGTTTCACCAGGCCAGGCCCGAGGTGCGCATAGCGCTGCACAACCAGACCAAGGACGAGCAACTGCAGGCGCTGCGCGAACGCAGAATCACCATTGGCTTCAACCGGCTGGTGCCTGCCGAACCTGGCATAGGCGTGCAGACCGTGCTCAAGGAAGCCCTGGTCGTGGGCCTGCCGGCCACGCACAGGCTGTGCGAGCACGACGAGGTCGCACTGTCCGAGCTCGACAATGAGCCCATGATCCTCTACCCCAATCTCTCTTTGCATGGCCTGGCCCAGGAAGTCAGCAATGCCTTCCACCGCGAGGGCCTGCGTCTGAACGTAGCCCAGTCGGTGGAAGATGTGCTGACCTGCGTGGCTTTGGTGGCAGGCGGTTTTGGCGCCTGCATCACCACGCGTTCGGCCACCAGCCTGCGTCTGCCCGGCGTGGAATACCGGCCGCTGCACTCGCGCCACTTGCGTGACATCGAGCTCAGCTGCCTGTACCGCAGCGACGATGCATCGCCAGTGCTGGCGGCCTTTTTGGACATGGTGCGCACCTTTGCGGGCCAGGGCAAAACCTAGGCCTGGAGGGGCAGGCAGGCGCCAGGTTTTAGCCACCTTGCTGGTCCTCGACCAGGCCCAGGGCCTGCAGGCCGGCCTCGGCAATGATCTCGTCCTGCTGCTCGCTGCCGCCGGACACCCCGATGCCGCCAATGCGCGCGCCCTCCACCACAATGGGCCGCCCACCACCAAAGCCCACAAAACGCGGTCGCAGGACCAGGCCCTGGCGCACGGCCGGCGAATGCCGGGCCAAGGCCTCATGCCACTGGCCCGTGGGCAGGCCAAAGCTCACGGCCGTATAGGCCTTGTCCGTGGCGATGTCCATGGAGTGCAAGGGTGCGCCCGTCATGCGTACAAACGCGGCCTGCACCCCGGCCACATCCACCACGGCCACATTGACACGCACGCCCAATTCCACTGCCTTGGCTACGGCCGCACCCACGGCGCGCAAAGCAGCTTCGGTGCGGATCACGGGCTGAGAAACCATCAGTGAGTCCAGCATGTCAAGCCTCCTCAAAATGCTTTGACTACTGTGAAGCGCACCAGCGAACCCTTGGGCAGGGCCCCCGTGCCGGCCGTGGCGCTGACTTCCTTGTAGACCGCGCCCTTGAGGAACACGCCTGCACCCGGCACCGGGTAGACCAGCTCGGCGCCCAGTGCATGGCGCGAGGAATGCTGGCCCGTGGCACCCGGGCCTTTGTCATCGCTGATCTGCCACTGGCTGTAACCCACCAGGCCGGCTTGCACGGCACCAAAATGCTTGCCCAGACCCCATTCCAGCGTCACCTGGTTACCGTTGCGAAAGCCCATATCGTTCTTGCCGTTGCGCTCAAAACGCATCAAACCCGAGGCCGAAATGGTCTTGGCAGCGTCAAAGTAATAGGTCAGGCCACCGGTGAGCATGGTGCTTTTGTAACCTTTGCCTGGCGAAGCCGGGTCGCGGCTGCTGGCCGAATCCAGCCAGATACCGGCACCGGCCACAGCGTCCCACTGCGGGCCATGCCAGCCCAGCACCAGCGGACCCAGATAAACGTCGCCCACGCCCGAACGGCTATCGGAAATGCCGGCCGCATTCACCGTGAGTGAGGTACGCATCACCGGCACGATGGCCTCCATGCCGTAGTCGGCGCCGAGCAGCTTGTAGTTGGTGATCCAGACAAAACGGTTGGCCAGGGCCGTCACGGTTCCACGGTTGTTGCCGGGCAGGTTGTCGCTGCTACCCGGCGCGCGGAAATCGTCGATGCTGTAGTTCACCATATAGCCCAGGTAGTACACGCCGGGCGGCGGCACACTGGGGCCCTGCATGCCCTCTACACCGGGGACGTAATGGCCTTCGGCCTGCACGGCCGAGGCTGCCAGCGTACCCAGCAGGGCCAGGGCAGCAGATGCAATCTTGTGGTTCATCTCTATCTCTTTCTTGTGGGTTCACAGATGTCTCGGGGGTCCATGGGGCTGTGCAGGGGGCTACGCCAAAAACTGGCGCGGCCCATATGAGGGCTGCCGCGCAAGCGCCGCCCCGCAGCGCTGGCAGCGTCCCCCTGCCCGCATCGCTTGCGATGCGAAGAGCGGGGGGAAGGCGCAAAGCGCCTCAGGGGGTGTTCCCTTTCAGGTGTACACATCCGTAAATGACGCCACGAGCTCACCCGTGTGATAGAAAATGCCGCTGCCAAGACGGTCCTCGCTCCAGGTGGTCACGGGGCGATCGGGCTGGGCCAAATAGCCCAGGCCGGCAAAGGTCTCGTTGCGGTTGCCGCTGGGGTCGAAGAAGTAAATCGTCTCGCCGCGCGTGATGCCGTGGCGCGTGGGAGCCACGTCGATGCGCACCTTGTTCTTGGCCATGACGTCGGCGGCCTTGAGCACGTCGTGCCAGGAGTCCAGAAAGAAGGCAATGTGGTGCAGGCCCGAGGTGGGGCCGCCCACAAAGGCGATGTCGTGCGGCGTGGTGGAGCGCGCCATCCAGGTTGCGGCCTGCATCTTGCCTTCGGGGCCGACCAGAATCTGCTCGGTCAGGAAGAAGTCCATGCACTCTGCCATGAAGCGGGTGTTGTCCTCCACGGTGTTGATACCGGCCTCGGGATTCATCTCGCACATCAGCAGACAGTGATCTATCCAGTGCGCGCCTGCGCCCTTGAGGCCATCGGGCCAAGGGTCGGGGTTCAGAGAGCCCACGTCCGTGCCCACGCACTCCTTCTTGGCGTACAGGCGCATCTCATGGCCGCTGGGCAGATTGAACTGCAGCATGCGGCCCACCGTGGGCTGGCTGCCTTCGGGCAGCATGGTGGTCTTCACACCCCAGGCCTCGATGCGTGCCTGCAGGCTGTCGAGGTCGGCATCGTTTTGCACCTTGTAGGCCACATGGTTGAGGCCGGCGCGATCACTTTGCGTAAGGATGAGGGAATACTTGTCCCACTCGTCCCAACATTTGAGGTAGACATTGCCCGCTGCATCGCGCAGCGTGACCTTCATGCCCAGCACGTTTTCGTAGTGCTTGAGCGCAGCCTCCATGTCCATCACGCGCAAGTTGGCGTGGCCGATTCGCATTACACCCATGTTTGTCTCCTTAGTTGCTTGTTGGTGTGTCGTGGGTTGTGGGCGCCGGGGAAGCCGCCCGCAGAAAAAATGGTTTGTGCAGGCGCTGTGCCACCGCAATGCGTACGGCCTCCAGCGGGGCTACACGACAGGCCAGGGTGTAGCCCTGATCGCGTTCGAGATCGCTCACATGGGCACAGCTCACGGGGCCCAGATGGCGTACCGCACCTTCGAGCACCTGCACCTTGCAGACGCCGCAGCCACCGTTGACGCAGCCCACCGGAATGCCTTTGCGCCCCAGACGCAACATGCCACTCAGCAAGCTTTCGTGGGTGCCGCAGGCATAGGTATCGCCGGTTTGCTCCACGCTGACTTGCACGTTTTGCATGGCTGGCATGGCGGCCTCAGACACGCTTGAACAAGGGGCTGCGCGCGCCTTGCGCATCGGCGGCCGAGAGGAATTTCTCGGTGTAGATGTCGCGCTCAAACAGCCGGCCCTGCATCAGGGTGGAAATACAGGCCTCGACCATGGGTGGTGGCCCGCACAGATAGGCTTTGCAACCCGCAAAGCCGCCTTGGAAATGGGCTTGCGCAGCCTCGTGCACAAAGCCACGCGCGCCTTGCCAATCCCCGCAGTCCTCGCCCGATATCGCGGGGATGTAGGTGAAATGCGGGTGCTGCGCGGCCAGGGCGCGAAACTCGTCGTCGTAGTACAGCTCCTCGCGCGAGCGCTGGCCGTAGACCAGAGTGATGGGCTGCTCGCAACCATTGGCCAGCAGCTCCAAAATCATGGCGCGTGGGCTGGAAAGCCCCGAGCCCCCAGCCATGAAGACCATGGGCTGGCGTGCCGAATGGCGCACAAAAAAGCGTCCATAGGGCCCGGCCAGCTGCAGGCTGTCACCTTCGCTCAGATGCTCGTGCAGCCAGCCCGTTCCCGCACCGCCCGGCACCAGGCGCACATTGAGCTCGATTTCCTGGGCGCAGCCATCGGCGCCAGGCGCGTTGGCGATGGAAAAAGCGCGCGAGCCGCCCTGCTCCTCGCTCAGACCGGGTATGCGCAGCTGCACATACTGGCCAGCCTGGTAGCGCATGGACTGGTCCAGGCGCAGGTGCAGAGCCTTGATGGTGGGCGTCAGATCGACGATGCGCACCACTGTGGCCGCGAAGTCGCGCACGGGGATGATTTGTGCATCGGGCTCGTCCTCGAAATCGGCCTCGATGGTGGCATCGGACTGCAGCGTGGCACAGCAGGCCAGCGTCATGCCGTCCTCGCGTTCCATGTCCATCAGCGCGAAAGGATTGGCCGCGCCGTGGTCCACCTCGCCGTCGCAAACCTGGACCTTGCAGGTGCCGCACAGGCCGTGGCCGCAGGCGTGGGGAATGTAAATACCCTGGCGCAGAGCGGCGTCCAGCAGGGTCTGGCCTTCCTCCACTTCAATCGAGGCGCCCAGGGGTTCTAAGGTCAGTTGGTAGCTCATATCGTCTCGCTCTCATTCCTGCAGCGCCGGCCAGGCCAGCGCTGCAACCGCCAGGGTGGTTAGCTGCAAGAGCCTTGGATGCCGATCAGGCCCGGGGTGCGAAAGCGGATCACATCCTTGTGCGTCAGGCCGTTGTCGGCCAGCGACTTGGACGCATCGGGCGACCAGGGCTGGCCCGACTTGAACCACAGCACCTCGCTCCAGTCGATGCGTGCAAAGTCGGGGTGGGCGCCATAGACATCGGGCAGCACGGCCTGGGCCAGCGCACCGAAAGGCATATCGGGCGGCAGCGGCAGGGCCACGGGCGAGCAGAACATCAGGTGGTCTTCCCAGCCGATATAGAGCAGAGGCGCGGGAAAGTTCTCGCGCACATCCTTGGCGGGAAAGCGATAGGGCTTGAGTGCGGTGACGCTCATGACTGGGCCTCCTGGCTGGGGTTGGCGGAAGCCTTACTGGCTGCGTTGTTGGCCGAGGTTGCCGGTGGCGGATCGCCGCGCCAGGCCGCAAAATTGCGCTGGTCCTCCGATCCCTCAAAGTCCATGTTGTCGCGGCCCACATTCATGCCGTACCAATCCAGCACGGCAGCCAGCGGGTCAAAGCCTTCGGCCGTGGGATCCACATCGGGCTTGAAGCAGTTGCCCTGGTAGATCTGGTGCACGGGCAGCCAGGACTGAACATACTTCTCGGGCTCGTCGTCGAAGACATGCTTGCAGCCGTCGCTGCAGAAGTGGTATTTGCTGCCCTCGTAGTCGGACTCGCGATAGCAGATCTTGGTGGCGTCACCGGGCTCGGTGAAGCCCATAGGGATCTGGCAGGTGGTGCACAGCATGGGCAGGGTCTTGCTGTAAAAGCGCTTGCCGGCCTGCTGCTCGGCACGGTAGTGCTCCAGGCGGGGACGGTAGTGCTTGTCAAAGCTGTCCGGGTATTTTTCGGACAGCCACTGCATCTCCTGCTCGCCGGGCACCCAGGTGTGAAAAGGTGCGGCCGCCGTGTAGTTGTAGAAGATGTTCCAGGCCTGGTGGCTGATGTGGTCCTTGCCTTCGCAGGCCAGCTTCCAGCCTGCGGGCTCGCGGATGCCGTAGCGCGCCAGGTCGCGGAACAGAGCGCCGCCGTTTTCCTCGGCATACATCTCCCAGGCTTCCTTCCAGCTCATCACACGCTTGGGCAGCATGTAATCCTGCATCATGGCCACCAGGGTCAGCACGCGGTAGCCGCGCCAGAACCATTTGTCGATCCAGCGCTGCACGATGGGCACATTGCCCGGGTCCTGCTCCAACATGAACTTGATGCATTCGATGCCCAGCGTCATATGGCGCGACTCATCGCTTTGCGCCGAGAAGCCAAAGGTCACGGTGGACAGATCGCCGTTATGCGCCGCGCCCGACATAAAGGGAACGAACAGCAGATTGGTCAGCACATATTCGAAGGAGAAGCTCACTGCCGTGAGGAACTCGAACGGGCCTGCGCTCAGCGCATCTTCAAAAAAAAGACTTGGGCACCGACAGAAACCAGACCCGGTCGAACCAGTGGCTGGAGCTGTGCATGCCGTTGAAGTACTTGTTGTAGTTGGACAGCGCATGGGTCTCGGTCTGGAAGTGGCGCAGCTCGTCGATGGACTGCATCTGCGCCGCCACGCGTGCCCCCGCACCGGTGAAATGCCGGCCCGCATGGGCAAAACCGCGGTGGGCGTAATACTCCAGCGGCACCACGCCCTGAATGAACAGCTTGAGCGCGTTGAGATAGCGCGCATCGGTCACGCCCAACTGGCCGTTGTTCTGGGCAAAGGCCTCGATCACGGCGTAGAGCTTTTTCTCTTTTTCGCCCTGGTACTTCCAGTAGGCGTCCATGGTCAGGCGGAAGGGGTCTTCCCACTTGTCCCAGTCGTGGATCTTGATGCCCTCGAACTTGTCATAGGGGAAGACCTTGTCCATGGGCTGGTAGCTGGTCTCCCAGCCCAGGCCACGTGTCATGGCGGTGTAGCGGTCCTTGAGGCCCAGCTTTTTCTTGATTACGGGTGCGTCCATGGTGTCTCCTTGGATGGCGTTGTCTGGTGGTGTTCGGTGAGCGGCTCTTACTGGTTCCAGCTCAGGGAGAATTCGTCGTCGTCCTCATCCACATGGCCGGACAGCGTGACCAGATTGATCTGGATCTGCTGCAGCTCGTAGGGGCGACCGGTCTGCTCTTCAATGCTGGCGCGACGTATGACCAGGCGGCCGGGGGCGTCGATCTTCACGAGACCAGGCGAGTACACGGCCTGGGCGTGGGTGTTGTCGGCGAGGATGGCGTCCACCACGGGGCGCGATTCCTCGTTGTCCTGAAAGGCGATGAACACCTTGGAGACGGGGGTGCTGGCAGATGTGCTCATGGCGCTGCTCCTCAGATGTCCAGACCGGCCTTGCGGGCACGGGCATCCAGGCTTTGGCGGACTTCGCTGAGCACGGCTGCACCACGCACACCCAGGGCCAGTTCGGCCACGGCGGCCAGTGCCACGCCGGCATGGTCGGCATAGCTCAGATACCAGCGCGACAGCTGGCTGCGGTTATCTGCGGATTCGGCTGCAGCCACCTTGACCACGGCATCGATCCAGCGTGCGGTCTCGGTGTGCCACTCGGGCATGAAGGCCGTGAGCATGGCCACGGCCGTGCCGCCTTGCACCGTGACATGCTCGTCCACGAAGTGGTTGTAGATCAGGGGATAGAGCAGTCCGTCGAGCACCATGTTCTGGGCTAAGAACAGCTCCATGGGGTCCTGCACCACAAGCAGGTCTTCCACCAGATGGCGCAGCGGCTGCCAGGCCGGGTGCTGCATCCAGTCGTTCTTGCCGGCCTCGAGCACGCCGGGCTCGTCCATGACCAGGCCCAGGCGCGTGAGGTACTGGGCCACGCCCAGATGGTCCATGGCATGCATCATGGCCGCAGCCGTGAAGGGCGTACCGTAGCCGCGTGAGCAGATCTGGCTGTTGTTCATATTGCCGCCCCAGGCCACATGGCGCAGCGGCATCAATACATCGCAGGCCTTGGCGCGCAGGGCATCGGACATCTTGCCCGCCAGATTGCGCGACTCCACAAACTGGTAGTTGGCTTCCACGGCCTCCTGCTGCTTGGCACGGGTCATGGTCCAGGTGGCGTAGTAGTACTGACGTGGATCGCGCAGCGCGTTCCAGTCGGCCATGCGGATCGCCGTGCGGCCGGTGTCGAACAGCTCGAACTCCGGCTCCCACAGCGGCCGGTAATGGAAGTGATGTGTGGGCTGCACGCCCAGCGTGGCCTCGAGATAGCGCGACGCGGGCTTGTCTCCCGTGTAGGCTGCCACGCGGGCAAAGGTATGGCGCAGCGGCTGTATCTCGCGCGCCGAAAGCTCGATATTCATGGGCTTGTCTCCTGTGTTGTCGTGGGATGCGTGAGTGATGGTCAGAGCAGCCTGGCTTTCTGGACCTGGCAGAAGGCCTCAAAGTCGGCCTCTGTCATGGCCAGCTCCACCGTGAGTTCGGGCCAGCCCACGGAGAACTCGAAGTCCACAAAACCGTTGGCGCGCTTTTGCAGCACGCGCACCGAGCGGCGCGTGAGATCGCAGGCGGGAAGATCGAGAGTGCTTGTTTCCATGAGGGGCTCCTGGCGGGTCTATGGCCTTTGCAATTGCACAGCCCGTGCCAGTTCATGAAAATATCGATAAATCTAGGGTTACTCCCTAAATTTGTGCGTGCTTGAGCAAGCTGGGGATCAGCGATTCCCGGGCAAACCCTAGGACAGCAGCCACAATGCTTCAATGCCTACTGCAGTGCAGCATGATCAAATGATCAAGCACCCCATGCAAAGGTTCGCAATTCATCAATTGCGCCAGCAGTTCAAGGCCGGGGATGCGGGTCAATCCCGTAGCCAGAATTCGATGTTTTATCGATAGTTTTCTCATGCCCCACACTCCCCCCGCCCTACCCTCCGATGCCGATTTGCGCAGCCAGGTCCGCTTCTCCACCGAAGACGGACTGATCTGGCTCTCGGGCCAGCGCATGTTGCTGCTGCACCTGGCCTCTCTTCACGCCCTGCGCCGCGAAATGATGAACACCATGGGCCCCGATCACACGCGGCGCCTGCTGCTGCGTGCCGGCTATGCCGCAGGTGAGCGCGATGCGCTGCTGGCACGCCAGATACGGCCCACGGCCAGCCTGTTCGAGATGTTTGCCGTAGGCCCCCAGTTGCACCGGCTGGAGGGTGCGGTGCGCGCCACGCCGGAAATCTTTGAGGCCGATGAGCAGGCGGGCCACTTTCAATGCGTGGTGCGCTGGGAACACAGCTGGGAAGCGGAAATCCATTTGCGCGAATGGGGCCCCAGGACCAGCCCTCGTGCTGGATGCTGCTGGGCTATGCCTCGGGTTACTCCAGCGCTTTCTTCCGTCGCCCGGTGTTTTTCAAGGAAATGCAGTGCTCCACCTGCGGCCACGCACACTGCCTGATAGAGGGCCGGTTTCAGCATGAGTGGCCCGATGGCGAACAGATCGCACGCGACTACGACCCCGACTCCATGCTGGTACGCCTGGATGAGCTGCAGTCCCAGGTCGAAGCCTTGCGCACCGGCCTGGCCCCTTGCGACAGCCAAGGCCCTTTGCTGGGCCATTCACGCGCCTTTCAAGCCGCGCTGGAGCTGCTGTCCAAGGCTGCTCCCACCCAGGTCACGGTGTTGCTCACGGGTGAGACCGGCGTGGGCAAGGAACGCTTTGCGCGCGCCCTGCATGCCATGAGCCCGCGCGCCGACAAACCCTTTGTGGCCGTGAACTGCGCGGCCTTGCCCGCCGACCTGATAGAGAGCGAGCTGTTCGGCGCCGAAAAAGGCGCGTTCACCGGCGCCACGGCCACGCGCATAGGGCGCTTTGAACGCGCCCATGGCGGCACGCTGATGCTGGACGAGCTGGGCGAGCTGCCCCTGGCCGCCCAGGCCAAGCTGCTGCGCGTGCTGCAAAGCGGCGAGGTGGAGCGCCTGGGCGGCCACCGCAGCACCCAGGTCGATGTGCGCGTGATCGCCGCCACCAATGTGGACCTGGAAAAAGCCGTGGAGCAGGGGCGCTTTCGGCGCGACCTGCTCTACCGCCTCAACGTCTACCCCATACGCATCCCCGCGCTGCGCGAGCGCGTGGACGATATCGAGCTGCTGGCCATGCATTTGCTGCAGAAATACTCGGCCTTGCACGGCAAGCCGGCCCCGGGCTTCAGCGACCGGGCGCTGACCGCGCTGCGCGGCCACAGCTGGCCCGGCAATGTGCGCGAGCTGGAGAACCTGGTGGAACGCGGCCTCATCCTCACGCCGGCCGGCGAACCCATCGATGTGGCTTGCCTGTTCCCCCAGTGGAGCGACAACGGCCAAAGCACCATAGACGACCAAGGCCATCTGGCCCAGGCCTGCGGCGCAGATGGCGATCTGCACACGGCCGGGGTGTACGACAGCATGCAGCACCAGGGGCTTTCGCTGGACGCCCTGGAAGACGGGCTGCTGCAAGAAGCCGTGCGCCGCGCCAGCGGCAATCTGGCCGCAGCGGCCCGCGCCCTGGGCATGACCCGCCCCCAACTCAGCTACCGGCTCTCACGCATCCGCGAACGCACCACAGGCACCGAGGAGTAAACGCTTGGCCAAGAAATCCTTTATGCAATGCCTGGCCCTGCCCGAGACTGAATCCAGCGGCGGCGAAGCATCGCGCACCCTGACCGAGCAAACCTATGCCCGGCTGCGCACCGACATTGTCGAAGGCCGCCTGCTGCCTGGCAGCAAGCTGCGCATAGAGCATCTGCGCCAGGCCTACGAGGTCGGCGCAGGCACCTTGCGGGAGGCGTTGACGCGCCTGGTCAGTGATGCCCTGGTCACAACCGAAGGCCAGCGCGGCTTTCGCGTCTCCACCATCGCCATGGACGACCTGCAGGACATCACCCGCCTGCGGGTACATATCGAAACCCATGCGCTTCGTGAATCCATACGCCATGGCGACGCGGCCTGGCGGGCCCAGTTGCAGGCCAGCTATGACGAACTCTCGGCGGCCGAGCAACCGCTATCCAGCGACAACCGCCGCCAGTGGGAGGCCTTGAACCTGCGCTTTCACGAGACCCTGCTCTCCGGCTATGCATCCCCTTGGACATTGAAGGTGCTGCGCCTGTTGGCGCGCCATAGCGAGCGCTACCGCTGCTATGCCATGGAGCAACCCGCGCTCACCCGTGATGTACATGCCGAGCACCAGGAAATCTTCGAGCTCGCCATGGCTGGCCAAGAAGCCCGCGCGGCACTGGCCCTGGAAGCCCATATTTGCACCACCCCCCATCTGCTGCTGCAAGCCATGCGCGAAGGCAAGCTGGTGTTGCCTGGCACCCGGCCGGAAGCGGAGGTATGAACTGCAGCACAGCTTTATCATTTTGATAGCTGTCTGTGCTGGATGGGAAAGTGCCAGAGGATAGACAGGGTATATCTACCTGTCCAATGGCAGTCCATCACTCGATTGCCGCTGCCATCCAGGCCACTGACCAGAATAGCTCTGTAGGCCAGCTTTCGTCAGAGGTTTGCATGAATCAAGCTGACTTCCGCTTTTGACCGCTAGCAGCCAGCCACCGAGGGCTGCTCACGCCCCATAGCCTCCGTTCGCACACATCAATTGCAGTCAGTTAAAAGGACGCGCCGAATTGAGGGCTTCGCAGCCTGGCCTTGCTATTGATAGAAGCTGGAGGGCGAGACCCCGAAATGTCGACGGAACATCGCAGCAAACGCGCTGGCACTGCCGTAGCCGCAGTCGAGCGCTACTTCGATGACCTTGTTACCTGCAGCAATCCCGCGCAGCGCGTGAAGCAGCCTAGCCTGCTCACGCCATTGAGCGAACGTCATGCCAGTCTCCTTGGCAAATAGCCGGTGCAACGTTCGCTCTCCCACATGGATTGACGCTGCCCATTCCGCGGCATTCGACGAATCTGAGGGGGTTGCGCTAAGTTGGTCGCAGATGCTGCGAAGCCGCCCATCCTTGGGCATTGGCAGATGAAGCGGAAGGGTTGTCGAGACGCGAATCTCATCAATGAGCAATTCCAGAAGCCGTGCGTCGCGGCCTTTCGGCTCGGTGTGGAACGCAATGCGGACCGCCTCCACGAGCAGTTCGCGCAGCAGGGGTGAGACGTTGATGACGCTGCTCTCATGCGGCAAGGTCGTTACCTTCGCGGCATCGATGTACGCCGTGCGCATAAGCACGTCACCGGCCATCGTGACGGTATGCCGCAGGCCCGTGGTTATCCAGAGCGCGCGATTGGGAGGGACGATCCAAGACCCCGCGTCGGTGTGCACCACCATAACGCCCTCTGTAGCGTAGAGAAGCTGGCCTTTGGGGTGGGAATGCCAACCCGTGGACATACCGACCGGCCACCTGCTCTCCATGACGACGACCGGCCAGGCCAGGCTGTCGTACTGCTTGTGTTTATGGGATGGATGCGTTGCCATGGCAGAAACTCTACAGGTATTGGCAGATGAGCGTGCGACAGCCAATCGGCAAGGACGTAATCTCCAAGCTCAGCCGTTCAACGGCTCAGGTCCAACGCACTTGCCTCTGTATTTCCATGACCGTCAGAACTGCCACTCTCTCCACATCGGAAGCACCTTGCATCGCGGTGCCCGACGCCAAGCCACAGGGATTCCTTCTCCCTATCGTCGTGGGCGCTGCCTTTGCCCACCTTCTCAACGACATGATCCAGGCCATGCTGCCTTCGATCTTTCCCATGCTCAAACAGAGCTTCTCCTTGAGCTTTGGGCAGATCGGAATCATCGCGCTGGTCTATCAAGTCACGGCTTCGCTGCTCCAGCCCTGGATCGGCCTGTACACAGACAAGCATCCCAAGCCATACCTGCTTCCTTCGGGCATGGGGATGACCTTCATCGGAATCGCGCTCTTGGCTACGGCCAGCAGCTACGAGATGCTGTTGGTTGCGGCAGCGGTGGTGGGCGTCGGCTCTGCTACTTTTCACCCAGAGGCCTCGCGGATTGCCAGGCTGGCGTCGGGTGGCAGGTTTGGAACAGCGCAATCCACTTTTCAGGTAGGTGGTAACACCGGCTCCGCCATCGGCCCCTTGCTGACTGCGGCCATCGTTATCCCGCATGGTCAGCCAGCCGTAGCATGGTTCATGGTGGTCGCACTGGTTGCGATCTTCGTTTTGTATCGCCTCACGATCTGGGTACGTCATCACGGAACAGCTAAAGCCAAGGTCCTGTCGAAAGGCCATGGCGAGGGGCTGGACCGCTCTGGCGTGATACGTGCGATTTCCGTTATCTGTGTGCTGATGTTTGCGAAGTTCGTCTACATCGCATCATTCACCAACTACTTCACGTTCTATCTGATTGAGCGCTTTCAGCTCAGCGTGCAGACGAGCCAGCTGTTTCTCTTCATGTTCCTCGCAGCTGTGGCCGCAGGAACCTTCGTAGGAGGACCTGTTGGAGACCGCATTGGCCGCAAGGCTGTCATCTGGATTTCGTTTCTTGGCGTCGCCCCGTTCGCTCTTGCGCTGCCTTATGTCGGTCTTGCCGGGACAGCCATCCTCGCCATTGTCATAGGCTTGGTAATGTCATCTGCCTTTGCCGCTCTGGTGGTCTACGCACAGGAGGCCGTCCCCGGTCGCGTGGGACTGGTATCTGGGCTGATGTTTGGGCTGATGTTCGGCGTCGGCGGAATTGGCGCAGCCGGACTGGGTGAGTTGGCAGATGTACACGGCATTGTGTGGGTCTATGGCGTGACCTCATTTCTGCCGCTCCTTGGCTTCGCCACAGCGTTTCTTCCAGAAACTCAGCGAAAGAAGCTCTAAAACTGCTACATCGCTATACGCCTATGTCCGCTTCCCTCAAAAGTGCCGAATGGCAGGTTGCGGCCGGTTGCGGCTGTCGCTGTTCGGCCCAAAGCAGGTATTCAAGTTGACTTGGCCTTACTGGCTGCAACTGTAAGTGGCTGAATTTTCCCAGCCAAGGCTGCATGCATTAGCCGTTGAAACGTTGGGCAATCGAGATGGTTCTTCTCGGGGCAGTTGGCCGCATGTCGTAAGCCGTCACGCACAGCCTTTAATTGCTTGATGGATCTCTCTACTAGATCGGCCTTGGCGAGCATCATTTCTCTAGGTACCTGAATGTTCCCATCAAGAGGCAACATTGCTCTAATCTCGTCGAGTGAGAACCCAGCAGCCCGTCCAAGAGCGATGACCGATAAGTGCTCTAGAACTTGAGCATCAAACAGTCGCCGCTGCCCATGTCTTCCGATAGAGCGGATCAACCCCTTCTCTTCATAGAAACGAAGTGTTGGTGCAGATAGTCCTGTTCGTTTTGCTACTTCTGTGATGTCCATATTCACGCCTTGCGCTCAAGTGCACTTGAGCTTTTACAGTGTTTCACATCACTGTAAATCACCAGAAGCAATACGAAAAAATGACTAAGCTTACAAACGGTTGGATGCTGATTTTTGGTCTCGGCGTTGGCGCAACATTACTGATGGACTTGTGGTCTGCCGTGCTCCGTCGCATGGGAATAGCCACCTTGAACTACGCAATGCTTGGGCGCTGGTGCCTTCACTGGCGCAGTGGTATCTGGTTTCACAAGTCAATCAAAGAGGCTCAACCAATGGGCGGCGAAAATGTCGTTGGCTGGACGCTGCACTATCTGACAGGAATTGCTTTCGCGCAGGTGTTTGTGCTCGTTACAGGGCGCCAGTGGATAGAAGTGCCCGCCTTGGCTCCAGCGCTGATTTTTGGTGCGGCGACAGTGCTTTTCCCGTGGACCGTCTTGCAACCAGCGCTAGGGGCTGGATTCGCAAGCGCGAAAACACCTCGTCCATGGCTCAGTCGCGTAGTGAGTCTGGCGACGCATCTGGTTTTTGGAGCCAGCTTATACCTTTGCGCCAGAGCCTTCACGGCACTTTAACGACTGCTCCCGGCCGAAAGGCGCCTGCCAGGGAGCGACCTCGGTAGCCAGGGATGATCATCCTCAGTCAATCCTTGATCGAAGCTGTCGGTGCACTGATAGCGAGCATTTGGTACAGATGATCAATGTTGCCGACTCACCCATTTCAATCGAACCTGCAGAACGGAGGTGCTCGACTACTATGTCTTTGAATCGTTGCAGGAAGTGCGCTCGATGACCGAGGGCTGGCTGCATCGCTACAACCACCCTCGCCCACATGAATCGCCAGGCCGGATTCCTCCGGTTGCGTATCGTGTCAAACGTTTCCCCAACCTCTGCTTTTAGGTGGCGCAGGAAAACGCGGAGACTTCACTGACCTACCGGGGCGCCGCCTTGATCGCCGTATTCAAGGTAGTCCACAGCTCCTTGGTGACGGGCACCATGTCCTGCCTGAAGTACCACCAGAAGTGACCGCCCACGTAATTCGGAGTAGTGATCTTCATCGTGTAATAGCGGGTCAGGTACTCGGCCTTCTTGGTTTTGCGTGAGGTACCCACCTCCCCGAACCCGATCTTGGAATTGGGGAACATCACGCGCAGCTTGTCGAACACCTGCTGCCAGTTGGGCTTGAGTCCATTGCAGTCATCCTCATAGTAGGAAATCCAGACGTAATCCAGACCCTGCTTCATGTAGGCAGGGACATTGGTCTCGGCCCACTTGAACATTTCATTGGAGGATTGAGACCAGCAGCCCTGGTTGTAGTAGAGCGTGATCGCGGCCGTCTTGTTCTGTGCCTTCACGATGTTGTAGGCATTGGTCATCTTCGCCACCACATCGGCATTGGCCCCCAGCCATTCGCCGTTGACCTCGTTGGCTACTTCCCAGATATCCACTACATCCGACAACGCATTGAGGTATTGATTAGTCCGTTGGATGTATGCATCCACGCTGTACTGCTTGACGTAGTACGAGTCCAATATCTCACCCATCACATAGGAAACCTTGGAGATTTCCACTGCTGGCTTGCGGTAATAGTCCGGGTTCACGAACTCATCGAAGACGATACGCGTGGTAGGCCGGTAGGCCAGAGACGACAGGCTGCGCGTGATGTCGCCAAGCCTACTCACATCATCCACGGTGACACCGTAGATGGGAGTCGGGACTATGCGGCCCGAGGGTACGTTGGTCTGAGCAGATACTACGGAGCACAGGGAGGCAATGCAGAATGGGATAAACGCTTTCATGCGGTATCCCCCAATGAAGGGTTCAATGAGTTTTTTCACTTGGATCAATATGAATCGAGGCATGGCAAGGGTAGGATGTGACTGGCTCCAGCTGGTAGCACCAGCTCAGACCGCCCCTCAGTTGACTCTCGATAATTAGCTAAACGGGCGACTTTAGTGCATGAAATTTGGCTAACAGTGGCTAAATGAAACGAAATGCGCTCCATGAGCCAATGCACATATCGAGCTCACAGCCCTCGGCCCTTGTTGGCGCGCTCAATGCTTTGCGGCAGCTACCAGTCAATGAGTTGATTGCCAGAGTTGATGTGCCAGCCTGGGTAACGTGGGTGAGCCCTCAACATGAAGCGTTACGTGTGTTGCCTACGATATGGGTCGTTTACAAAAATGAGCGCATCGAGAAAATTGTCATCTTGCGGTTGCCAGTCGGATGATATGAACGGTGCTTTAGTGGCCACTTGCCCTTCACTTCACAGTCCGCTTTTGGCCAAGAGTTCCATTTCACTCATGCACCAATAACAGCACTGGATGACTTGCCGTTCACATCGAGTGCCTGCTCCGGGGACTCATGTAGACCCCACGCTCCCGGCCAAGAGCAGTCGGTCAGAGATTTTTCCAAGCCGACCGCCCCTCAATACTTCAAGCTCACCAGCTGACCTACAGGGGAAGCTGAATTCAAACGCAATCAAACCGCTTCCAAAAGAGCCTTCTTCAGTCGCAAAGTACTAATTAACCGACCTTTGGGTACTTATGCCAGAAGGGAAGGAAACGGGTGCTTACCGCAATGCGGCTATCGCCGCCTGCAGGCGCTTCGGGCACAAACGATGCAAGAGCCAGGGTGGGTATCACCGATGCAGCCTGGTGGAGACCAAGAGCCACTGCATCAAGCGACTCGGTGAACAAGTGATGTCACGTTCGCTCGAGCGGCAGGCCAAAGAGCTTCATATCCGGGCCGCTCTTTTCAATCAGTTCACTGAGCTGGGCCGCCCGCAAACGGTGGCTGTGGCATAGCCACGCCCGGGGTCAGGGGTAGTCTGGCCCGGTGCTGATTTATGCAACAACACCACGCACCTAGAGACATGTCCAGCTATAAGATACATAATTAATGAATCTTATGTGCGGCAACGACAGCGAAAGGAATTGTGCAATGAGGATTCATGAGCTTTGCACTGAAGAGGAAGTCGTCAGCTTGGTGCACTCCTTCTATGCGCGAATACGCCAGGACGAGGTGCTCGGCCCCATCTTCGATGCACGTATAGCGGACTGGGACCATCATCTGACCAAACTGGTGGATTTCTGGTCGGCCATTTTGCGACGCACAGCACGCTTTTCAGGAGCCCCTATGCCCAAGCATGCTGCGCTACCAGGTCTAAGCCAAGAGCTGTTTGAGCGCTGGCTGGGCCTGTTCGAGATCACGCTGGCCGAGCAACCCAACCGCGCCATGGCCGATCAAGCGTGGCAGGCGGCGCGCCGTATTGCACAGAGCCTGTGGTCGGGCTACCAGATGAGCCGTGATCCCAAGGCACTACCGGCGGTGGTGAGCCATGTCTGAGCTGCTGCAGATCGAGGAGCCGATGAGGTCTGCGCCCCAACCCAAGCCTCCTGCGCCCCAGTGGAAAGCCTTACTGGAGCTTGGCTTCAGGCCCTTGTACATGGCCGGTTGTCTGTGGGCGGCGGTGTCGGTCGCGCTGTGGGTGTTCGCGCCACAGTGGCTTGCGGGGCGTTTGGGCGGCGTGCTGTGGCATGCGCACGAGATGTTGTGGGCCTTTGTGGCGACGATTGCCGTGGGCTTTCTGCTCACGGCGGCTAGTAACTGGACTGGAAGCAACCCTATTCAGGGCCGGGCGCTGGGTGGGTTGTGCGTACTGTGGCTGCTGGCGCGCGTGGGTTTCCTGGTGGTGGGTGATACAGCTTTTGCTTTTGCCGTAGTGTGTGAACTGCTGTTTTTTGCCGCCGCTGCCATAGTGCTGGGCCGGGTGATCTATGCAGCACGCAGCCGACGCAATTACGGCCTGCCGCTGCTGGTGTCAGGCCTGGGCGTGGCCGATGCACTCTTTCTGCTCTCGGTATGGCAAGGCAGCGACTACGCAACGCTGATGCACTACCTCTATGCAGGGCTGCTGTGCATGGCTGTGATTGCACTACTGGTGGCGCGGCGCGTTATTCCATTCTTCGCTATGCGGGCGGTGACGGATCTGCAGATTCCCATGCATATGGCCAGCGGGCAGTGGCAACTCTGGGCTGGCGGGCTTGGCATTGTCTGCCTGTTGCTGGGCTGGGTGCCTGGTATGGTGACCGCATTGGCTGTCACGGGACTCATCACCCTATGGCAGGTGTTGGCCTGGAAACCCTGGGCTGTGCGTCAGGTGCCGTTGCTGTGGATTCTGTATCTGGGTCATGCGGCCTTGGGCACGGGCCTGCTGGTGGCAGCGCTCCAGGCGAGCAGCTGGGTACTGCGCCTGGCCTGGCCGGTCCATGTGATCGGCGTGGCCGGCTTTGCGGTGCTGATAATCGGCATGGTGACACGTACGGCTTTGGGCCATCTGGGGCGACCATTGCGCGCCGATCGGAGCATCGTGGTCATGTATGTGCTGGTGCTCGCCGCCGCTTTGCTGCGCCTGCTGGCACTTCTGCCTGCGGGGCTCCCTCAAGCCGCGCTGCATGCCTCGGCGCTTGCATGGGTGCTGGCCTTTGCTTTTTACCTTTGGCGATTTGTGCCCTTGCTGATTCGGCCGCGCCTGCCACCTGCTGGACTCTCAGCGGCTCAGCCCTCAGGACATGTCGTCCGCAAGTCCAGAAAATCTGTTTGAACGAGATCACTCAATGCGTCTAACCCTGATGACCGACTATGCGCTGCGGTTGCTCATGCATGTGGCCCAGCGGCCAGAGCGCCTGTGCACGATTTCCGAGGTTGCGCAGGCTTATAGCATTTCCGAGGCAAATTTGATGAAAGTGACGCATCAACTGGCCCTGCAGGGTTGGATAGAAACGGTACGTGGCAAGGGAGGCGGCATGCGCCTCGCCCGTGAACCTAAGCAGATCCATATCGGTACAGTGATACGGGGACTAGAGTCCGACTTCACGCTGGTGGAATGCTTTGGCAACGACAACCGGTGCACGCTGACCGGCGACTGCCGCCTCGCTGGCATGTTGCAAGGAGCTTTGCACAGCTTCATGGCGCATCTAGATGGCTTCACTCTTGCAGACCTGATACCACCAACCTCTGTCAACGCAGTGCCGTTGATTCCTGCCATACGACTGTCAAGAGAGAAGGCCCAGACATGAGCTATGGCCTGCTGATCACACTACACCTGCTGGCCGCCGTGGCGTTTGCAGGCACAGTGTTCTTCGAAGTCGTGCTGCTGGCCAACGTGCACAGCCGAGTGCCGCAGCAGCACATGCTCCCCGTGGAGCAGGCGCTGGGGACACGCGCCACCGCCGTCATGCCCTGGGTGTTGCTAGTGCTGTATTCTGCGGGAGCAGGCTTGGCCTGGCAGCACCGCTCGGTACTGGCGCACCCATTGGCCAGCAGCACAGGCATGCTGATGGTGCTCAAGATTGCGCTGGCGCTTAGCGTGCTTGCGCACTTCGCCAGCGCCATGTGGTGGCGCCGCCAAGGACAACTTAATGGACGACGCTCGCACCGATTGCACCTGAGCGTGTTCTGCCATGTGCTGGTCATTGTCTTGCTGGCCAAGGCCATGTTCTATCTGCACTGGTAAGAGCCATGCGAGGTATGCCAAGCGGCTGCATCCAAATGCGTCATGGCAGACTTTCCCCTTGATCAGGGTGAGTCTGCCAATTCAATATCCAAAGAACTCCTCACTACGCACATCGTCCTCATCAATACCGGCTGATAACAGCAACTGCTGCATTGCCGCAACCATGGAAGGTGGACCAGCAACATAAAAGATCGGATCAGCCAAGCCCACAATGGCCTGCTGGAGCCACGCTCTATCGATCGTTTGTGTATCACCACTCCAATCCACGGCAGAGTGCGCCATATCCGTCATGGTTGCCTTGAGCCGGAATTTGGGATTCTTCTTTTCGAGAGCTTGAAGCTCAGAGAGAAACGCCGAATCTTCTGGACGACGATTGGAATACAGCAGAAGCAAATCCTGCTGTGACTGCTGCATTGCAGCGTTTCTCAGCATGCTCATGAACGGCGTCACGCCAATCCCACCGGCGATGAGCACACCCGCTCGCGCCGTGTTTTTGTGCAAGGTAAGCGAACCAAATGGTCCATCGATATCCAACTCAGCACCTACGGGTAGCGCTGCCAAAGCGCGTTTGTAAACACTGTCCCTCATCCGCGTGGCAAACACCAATTCACTCTCGTGTGGCGCGCTGACAATGGAGAATGCGTGACATCGCTCCTCTTTGCTCTCCCCAGGGACCGCGCCCGGCAGCTGGATTTCAAACGCCTGTCCAGGGCGGAAATCAAACCCCGCCGGTTTGGCGAGATGGAATGCCATCGTACCCTGTGCAACCTCTTCGCGTTCGAGGATTTTGCTGTGCTCTATGCCCATGATTCACTCCTTCGCAATCAATGGATCTACACATTGGATGTGTCCAATGGAGCGAATATTCCCGTCAATCGATACCCACCGTGAGAAACGGGTCGAATTGGGCGTTCTCATTGAGTCGACCACCTCAGCCTGTTATGGCAGCGTTCGGCCAGAAGCAGCCCCGTTCAGCACGAGGCCGCGAACGGGGGGGTCTAGGCTGGCTACAGACGCAGAGATGTGGCAAGTCTGCGACCGCTACCTCAGATACCAGACGTTGACCTGCTACCTGGCCAGACGTCCGCTGTGCGCCTCAAACCGAAAACTGGCTGGACGCAGTGCACAAGACAATTGAACGACAGCTCTCGTGAACTGCGAACTGATGCTGCCGACCCAGTGCAGTCGTTCCGAGGGTTTCATCGAACTACTGAATCTATAAGTTAGACAAGCCATTCGACATGAATTGAGGCTTAAATCCAGTTTTGTCCTGTTCGGAAATCAGGCGGATGACTTTGCATGGGACTCCGGCAGCGATGACACCTGACGGAATATCTGATGTCACAACACTGCCGGAGCCAATGATCGAACCATCTCCAATCGCTACCCCGGGATTGATGTGCACGCCTGCTCCAACCCAGACTCGATTGCCAATCTTTACGGGCTTTGCGAAGCATCCACCTGCGGCGCGCTCCATGGGGTCAATTGCGTGATTAGACGTATAGATACCGACTCGCGGCGCAAGGAGCACATCGTCACCGATGTATATGCCACCGCCATCAAGCATGATGCAATCGAAGTTGGCATAGAAATTGTCGCCAATGTGGATATTCCGTCCGAACTCACAACGGAAGGTGGGCTCGAAGTGTACGTTTCGACCTAGATGCCCTAGCAGAGACCTGAGGATCGCCTCCCGCTCACTAGCTGGTTTCGAGAAGGAGTTGTTGTACTCATTGGTCAGCAGCACCGCACTCTGCCTCGCCGCCACTAATTCAGGCGAGAGGTCGTTATACATTTGCCCAGAACAAATATGAGCAAGTTGCGTTTCGAGCTTTGACATTGGGTGCGACTAGTTTTTTAGGAAGGCGATAACCATAGCGCATCGCTGACACTCCTACGGCAACTCCTGGCCACAAGCAACCGTCTCAGAGCCACTCACTCAATGCGGCAATTTGTCCGGATCTACCTCTCAAGTGAGGCATCCGCTTGTTTGTATTAGTCGCGCGAATTGGTAGCTGCCAGATCGGAGTATTTGCACAGCATCTGTATCGGGAAGATAGGGCAATTCGATTCGTACACGATCTTGCTGCCATACCGCGATAGGTACACAGGGAAAAGTGGGCAACCACGGTAGAAAATGCACCGCAGGTTTGGATGAATCACGTGCGATACCCGCCCCAAGCGCCCTGCATCGCAGCGAAGACAATGCCCCGCTCAAGTAGTTCACCGCGTCTTCAGCAAAGGCATCAATGCAGGAGTGATTGCCTGCGCCTGCTCCGAGGTCAGCGGGTCGTACGAGACAACAATATAGGCGCCCTCCTCCAGCACATCCGCACGGGCGACGTGGTCGCCGAGTATGCCTACCACCTGCTCTGGCGTGAGTCCGAAGTAGTTGTTGCACTGTTCTCTGGCCCAGTAGTTCACCTGCCTGATGTGAAGGCACTCTTGTCTGCGTGGACCGGCCTGAGCCCGGGCATGCATACGTTCTTCATCGCTGGATTTCCAGAATTCATCTTCCTCTTCGGCCAGCACATCCATGTCCTCCACCGCAGCGAAGAATGCACCAAAGCTGCGTATATAGAGGGGGATCACCTGGTCGAAGACATACTTCAGGTCGGCTCCATTTTTTGCAGAATCAAATTCGACAGTCATGTAGTCTTCAAGGCATGGAGCCACCTCTGAATGTCGCCGATACCTCCGGCTTAGAAGTCCAATTTCAAGGCGACTGACCTCCTCGTGAAGTCGATAGCTCACTTCATTGACAGGCCAATCCGATCGGTCTTCAAATGTGATGACATCCACATCTGCCAGCCCCCAAGGTGCAGGAAGCAAAGACAAGCTCTTGCATAGCTTTGCGTAGATTTCAGAAGGACTTTCGTCGAAGTCGAATACTCTGCAAACTCTGACAACGTTGGACGTATTTTTCATTTTCTCCGCTGCCGGACATTCATTCCGCTCGGACAGACCGAGTGGATTCCGAAATTCAATCTAAGCTTGTCCGCTGCGATTTTTACTCTGGCATCTGCAGGCAAGTGCCAAGCGGCATACACACCGTTTTGGTGCAGCGCAGACTTGCGGCACTTAAGGCCCTGGCCGCTTTGGCTCTGAATAAATGGAAGGCCGGATGCGCAAACCTGCTCTCTTCCAAGAGAAAGTTGCGGGGAGCCTGTATCCCGCCACCTGGTCTCTCTCATTAGAGAAAAGTGGCTTTCCTGCGGGGGACAGCACCCCGTCTCAACCGCAAACCTTCGGTTTGGTGGTCAGTGCCAGCCGCTCTTTATTTGTAGCTGATGACAAAGGTGGCATCGGCATTCGCGCTGCCGGGCGTCGGCTCCTGCACGAGCGACGTCCAGGTATAGCGGGCCTTCAGTTTGATATTCACCGGCTCATTACCAAATTCGCCAACCATCCACTGATTGACCTCCCCCGATTCGGGCCCGAAGCTCACGAGCTCTTCATTTTCTCGTTGAATCTCGATACCTACGTTTTTGGCCACCGAATCCTCAGAAAGGGACAGAGTCGTTGATCGATTCGCCGGGTTCTGCGCATCCGAAAATACAACAAACATTCTGGTACTTGTCCCGATATCGCCCCCTGCGCATGCAAGGCTCAGGCTGAAATCCTTCCACGGCCCTTTTCCGTTATCCATCAGGTCGGAGGCACTGATGCTATCGAGAGATACCGGAACCAATGGGGTATTGAGCTTGCATGTCGGCACTCTAGGCTCAACCGAGATGCCGCTTCCTGATACCGAGATTCTTCTAAATGTTTGTTGCAAGTCGACATATCTGGACTCACCAATCAGTCCTCTAATATATCCCCCTGCTGTGATGGGCCCTGTCTTCACCAACTCCACGACAAAGTCTTCTGCTGCCGCGAGAAAATAGTTAGTACGGTCGTCATATCGCGATTGAGGCCACCAACTATTTATATTGATGCCGCCCCTGATTCGGATCCCCACGCCAGCGATGGAAGTCTTGAAGGTTTCAAAGCCATCCGGCTGGCTACTGGTCGCGACGGAGTAAAGAGTTCGGCCGATTTTCCTGTTGCACTTGACGAACCCGTCGGGGCCTGAGGCACTGACGGACTTCGAGTAAATAACTGTTCCCGGCGGAACCGAGGGATCAAAAGACCCTGTCTCCCACGGCTCCAGCCACCAGTCAACCGTCGAAACTGTCTGACCGCCTTCCAGCTTGATAGTGCAGGCGTCTTGAGCCTGTGCTGTCATCGATGCAGCCACAAGAGACGAAGTGCACAAGAATCGCAAAATGACTGGCATCAATTTGCGTTTTCGAAATCGTTGATTTGCCATTGAAATTCCACAAATACCTTTTCTGAGCATGGTATTTGTGGTTCATATGGCGATTTCTAGGATTTTTCTTAAAAGCTTGGCGTGAGCCGGCTCTCACCGAGTTTTGAACTTCTCCCCACTCAGGCTTGCAATCAGGTCGGCTTCAGGCTGACCTGAGTCACTCACAGCCCCATACCGAAGCGGCAGCAATCGCCAACACCAGTTGCTGCACGCCGCCTGTCCTTAACAGCTGTTTTACGCTCCACACAAGCTGTTCGAATTGCATGACCGCCACGTACCGGCTCAAAGGGCCGCTTCTGCGTGCCGCGACAGGTTCGTGTCGTCCCTAAGCAGTCTGTCAACGCCTGAAGAATGAGCGAGCTCTTCGAGAGCACCGCTTGTTATTGCAGACGGCTTCACAGACGAAAACGCGGGCTTGCGCGAGCCATGGCGGGGTCGGACCGGCCTTGCGCACCCTGCGCCGGCGGCCGCAGAAGCACACCAATACAGGTATTAACCCGAATAAAGTCGCTGAAACTGGCTAAAATCGCGCCCATCCCGCGGGAGAGCGGAGCCTTTAGAGGGTTCCCGCCGAAGGCGCAAACTCCCATAATCGCTCAGGCAATAAGTACCGCAGGTGGGTCTGACAAGACCCGGATATCGCCAACTGGAGAGCAGCCCGCAACCACAAGTCTGCAGGGCTCACCGAAGGGGCAAGCATGTCCACCGCGAAGGTGCTCATGCGCAACTCTCAGGTAAAAGGACAGCGGGAGAGGCAAGCCGGACACTCCCGCCGATGTGAGTGGCTGGTCTATTTTCAAGTGCCTTCATGCTTCCTTCCGTCTCTTTGCTGGACTCGTTCCAGGCCTCCAACTTCACCGTCATGCTGGTCATCTATCTGGTGGCCATTACCGCCGAAGCCATGTCCGGCGCACTCGCCGCAGGCCGGCGCAATATGGATATCTTCGGCGTCGTCGTCATCGCCTTTGTCACTGCCCTGGGCGGCGGCACCATCCGCGACATGGTGCTGGGCCACTACCCCATCGGCTGGACCCAGCACCCTGAGTATGTGTATCTGGTCATCAGCTTCGGTCTGCTGACCACCGTGATTGCACGCCATATGCACAGGCTCAAGCAGGTGTTTCTGCTGCTGGACGCCATGGGTCTGATCGCCTTTTCGCTGATCGGCTGCAATACCGCGCTGGAGCTGGGCTACCCCACCATCGTCATCATCATGGCCGGCATGATTACCGGCATCAGCGGCGGCATCTTGCGCGATGTGCTCTGCAACCAGGTCCCCGTGGTGTTCCGCCGCGAGCTGTATGCCAGCGTGTCGCTGTCCGTATGCCTGATGTTCCTGGGCCTGCGCTATCTGGATGTCAGCCCCAATATCAGCACCATCGTGTGTTTTGCCGGCGGTCTGGCCTTCCGTCTGGCCGCCATTCGTTTCAAATGGCGCCTGCCGGTTTTTTCGTACCAGCAGCGCTGGGAATAAGATCGAGCTCCCCCTGTGGCGCTGCGCGCCTTTCCCCTCTCTTGCTACGCAGGAGGGGGACGCAGCCATCGCGGCGGGGCGGCCCTTGCCTGGCTGCTCTGACCTAGACTGCGCCATGCATTACTCATGTAGTTTCACTTTCCATGTCTGAACCGATCACATGGATGCCGGATGGCACCCCCTACAGCTCCAGATTCGGCGATCGCTATCACAGCGAGTTCGGCGGCCTCGACCAGGCCCGCCAGGTTTTTCTCGGTGGCTGCAACCTGCCAGCAGCCTGGGCCGATGCAGCGCAGTGGCGCATCCTGGAGACCGGCTTTGGCTTCGGCCTGAATTTCCTGGTCACCTGGGCGGCATGGAAGGCCGATCCCAGACGCCCGCGCATTCTGCATTTTGTCTCGGTGGAGGCCTACCCTGTCTCGCGCGAGGATCTGCTCGCGTTTTTGCCGGCCGATGAGGTACTGCGCGCGCTTGGCGAACAACTGGCCGAGCAATGGTGGGGACTGCTGCCGGGCGTGCATCGCCTTTCCTTTGATGACGGCCAGGTGCTGCTGACGCTCTATATAGGCGATGCCAGGACCATGCTGCGCAAGCAGCAGATGACGGCGGACAGCGTGTATCTGGATGGCTTCTCTCCCCAGCTCAACCCCGAGATGTGGGATGAAGATGCCATGAAGAACATTGCCCGCCATTGCCGCCGGGGCACGCAGCTTGCCACCTGGTGCGTGGCCGGCCATGTGCGCCTGGCGCTCAAGGCTCAGGGTTTTGAAGTCAAGAAGCGCGCTGGCGTGCCGCCCAAGCGCCATAACCTGCATGCAGCCTACAACCCGGCCTGGGAGCCACGCCATCGCCCTGACGGCCTGCCTGCGCCCGTGGGCCAGGCCGGCCGCTGCCTGGTGCTGGGTGCAGGCCTGGCTGGTGCCGCCGCTGCCGCCAGCCTGGCAAGACGCGGCTGGGAAGTGACGATGCTGGATGCGGCGGCCGAGCCTGCGGCAGGAGCATCAGGCTTGCCAGCCGGCTTGTTTTGCCCGCATATTTCGCCCGATGACAGTGTTCTATCGCGCCTGTCCAGAAGCGGCGTACGCACAACGCTACAAAATCTGCAGCAACTGAGCCAAGCGCAAAAGTTGCATCCAGCCCAGGACTGGGCCCATGGCGGCGTGCTGGAGCATGACCTGAACGAGCCCTCCCATCTGCCCAGGTCATGGCTGCAACCCGGCAGCGAGAACAGCCCCTGGGGCCTGCACTGGAGTGCGCCTGCGCTGCCGGCTCAGCTGGCTGCGGCACAGCTGCCTGCAGACAGCCACGCCGTATGGCATGAGCAGGCTGGCTGGGTACGCCCCGCACAACTGGTGCGCGCGCTGCTGCAAGCCCCCGGGATTCATTGGCAGGGCCATGCCCGAGCTTCGAGCCTGGTGCGCGATGAAGTGCGCAATATCTGGCAGGTGCTGGATGCGCAGGGCCAGACCCTGGCCGAAGCCCCCATGCTGGTGCTGGCCCTTGGCCCGGACACCAAGCCCTTGTTGCAAGCCAGCGGCCTGGCAGCAGGAGAATGGGAGCTGCAAGCCATACGCGGCCAGGTCAGCGTGGCCGAGCATGATGCAGGGACGCTGGCGGCCATGCCGCCCTTCCCCGTCAACGGTCATGGCAATCTGGTGCCGGACTTCCCCTCGGCCGACCGGGCCGGCGCGCACCAGTGGATCATGGGATCGACCTTCGAGCGCGATGTGACCGAGCTGCCGCCCACGGCTGCCGACCAGCAGGCCGCCCATGCCAGCAATGGCGAAAAGCTGGCCGCTTTGCTGCCGGGCTGCAGGCAGGCGCTGCGTTCCTTCTTCGATGCTGACCAGCGCCCTGCCACCTGGGCGCGCCTGCGTTGCGCGGCCTATGACCGTCTGCCGCTGGCAGGCCCTGCCGGGCAGTCGGCAGCCGATCTACCGGGCCTGTGGGTGCTGACGGGGCTGGGCTCACGCGGGCTGACGCTGTCCATGCTTTGCGGCGAGCTGCTGGCGGCACGCCTGCATGGCGAGCCGCTGCCGCTGGATGCCAGGCTGGCTCAGGCCCTGGGTACGCAGCGCCTGTGGAGCCGCTCTCTGCAGCAGCCCAGGTAGGCCACTCGCAAAAAAAGCACGCAGCGCTTACGGAGAAGTAAGTGCTGCGTGCCGTTTCGGCCCTGATTCTGAAGCCGGGTTTATTCGCTGCTTAACGATGCCACGGTGACCAGGGGCTCCAGTCTGGTCGCCAGTACCTTGTCCAGCGTCTTGCCGTCCATGTCCACGACTTCAAAGCGCCAGTCTTCCCACTCCACCACGTCGGCCTCGGTGGGCACGCGGCCCAGCAGCAGCATGATCATGCCGCTCAAGGTGTGATAGCGGCCGCGCTCTTCCTCGGGCACGGTATGCAGGCTCAGGCGGTCCTTGAGTTCGGGCACGGGAATATGGCCGTCCAGCAGCCAGCTGCCGTCTTCGCGCTGCACGGCCCAGCTGGTTTCGGGATCACGCGGCTGGAATTCGCCGGTAATCGCCTCGATCAGGTCCTGCAGCGTGACAATGCCCTGCACCTCGCCGTACTCGTCGATCACAAAGGCCATATGCAGATCGGAGGTGCGGAAGTTGTCCAGCAACTCCATGCCGGTAATGGTCTCGGGCACATAGAGGGCAGCCTGCAGAGGCTGGTCCTTGAGCGCCTGCCTGCCCTTGTTGAGCAAGGCCTGCGTCAGCCACTGGCGGGCATTGAGCACGCCCACGATATTGTTCATATCGCCGCGCACGACGGGGAAGCGCGCATGGTCGGCCTGTTCGACACGGGTCAGAGTCTCTTCCAGGCTCTCGTCGATATCGAGGCAGATGACATCGCTGCGCGGCACCATCAGCGAGCCGATCTGGCGATCGTCCAGACGGAACACATTGCGCACCATGGTGTGCTCCTGCGACTCGATCACGCCGGCCGTGTGGCCTTCCACCAAAATGGCCTGGATTTCCTCTTCGGTCACCACGCTGCCATTGCTCTCCTTGACGCCCAGGACCTTGAGCAGGCCGCGCGTCGATGCCGACAGCAACCAGACAAAGGGTTTGGTGGCCAGGGCCAGGAAGTTGATGGGACGCGAGATCAGGCGCGCCAGGGCCTCGGGATGGGTCTGACCCAGGCGCTTGGGAACCAGCTCGCCCACGACGATGGAGAAGTAGGTGATCAGCACCACCACCAGGCCGGTGGAGAGGTAGTCGGCATATTTCTGGGTCATGCCCATGGTGATCAGCCAGTTCTCCAGCGGGCCGGCCAGAGCCGCCTCGCCGACGATGCCGTTGAGCACGCCGATGGAGGTGATACCGATCTGGATGGTGGAGAGGAAACGCGTCGGATCCTCTCCCAATTTGATAGCAGCTGCCGCGCCGCTGTCGCCCTCATCCACCAGTTTCTGCATGCGGGTCTTGCGGGCGGTGACCAGCGCAATTTCCGACATGGCGAAGACGCCGTTCAGACAGATGAGAGCGAAAAGTATGGCTATTTCCATAGTCAGGCACCCGCTTTCAATCCAGGCGCCTCAATCATTGAACAAGCCTTGATTCTAGAGAATGCCCGGCGCAGGGCCGCTCACAAAATGCAAGCGCGCAGAAAGGAAATTGGTTCAAGCGCTCCGTACGGGCGTTCTGGCAGCTCTTCACATATTCATTCAGATATATATGAAGCACTAAATAATCGTTTGTTTTTATATAAAGCCTCTCTACAGTTCAGTCCAACGATCCAAGTGCAATGCCACCCGAGGCAAGGCATCCGCTCCACGGAAGAACTGAAGACATGTATCAATACACCGATTTCGACAAAGCGTTCGTCAAGCAACGCGCCGACCAGTTCCGTGACCAGCTCCAACGCTGGCAGGCAGGCAAGCTCACGGAAGACGACTTCCGCCCGCTGCGCCTGCAAAACGGCTGGTATGTGCAGCGCTATGCCCCCATGCTGCGCGTGGCCGTGCCCTACGGCGAAATCAACTCGGCCCAGATCCGCGTGCTGGCCAAAGTGGCCCGCGAGTACGACGAGCCCGAGGCCGAAGTCTTCAAACAGGCCCTGGAAGGCCAGGGCAAGCTGGGCACGACCTATCTGCCCAAGAACTGCGCCCACTTCACCACCCGCACCAATGTGCAGTTCAACTGGATTCCGCTGAGCAAGTCCGCCGATGTGATGGATCTGCTGGCATCCGTGAACCTGCACGGCATCCAGACCAGCGGCAACTGCATCCGCAACACCACCACCGATGCGCTGGCCGGTATCGCACCCGACGAGATCATCGACCCCCGTCCCTACGCTGAAATTCTGCGTCAGTGGACCACGCTGCACCCCGAGTTCGCGTTTCTGCCACGCAAGTTCAAGATCGCCATCACCGGCGCCAGCGAAGACCGCGCCGCCACGGGCTGGCATGACGTGGGCCTGCACCTGGTCAAGAACGAAGCCGGCGAGATCGGCTTCAAGGTCTTCGTGGGCGGCGGCATGGGCCGCACGCCCGTGATCGGCACCGTGATCCGCGAGTTCCTGCCCTGGAACCAGATCATGAATTACATCGAGGCCATCGTCCGCGTCTACAACGAGCTGGGCCGCCGCGACAACAAGTACAAGGCCCGTATCAAGATTCTGGTCAAGGCCGAAGGCCAGGCCTATATCGATGCCGTGGAAGAGGAATTCCGCCAGATCGTCGAAGTGGACGGCGGCCCTCACACCGTGCCCCAGGCCGAGTTCGATCGCGTGTCTGCCATGTTCACCACGCCCGCTCTGCCCGTGGTGGCCGATGCCGCAGGCGATGAGCAGGCCCTGATTGCCCAGACTGCCAAGGAACCCGCCTTTGCACGCTGGATTGCCCGCAACGTCCACGCCCACCGCGTGGCCGGTCTGCGCGCCGTGACCCTGTCCTTCAAGCGTGTGGGCCAGGCCCCCGGCGATGCACAAAGCGAACAGCTCGACGCACTGGCTCATCTGGTGGACAAGTTCTCTGCCGGCGAAGCCCGCGTGACGCACGACCAGAACGTGATGCTGCCCTGGGTGCAGGTCGGCCAGCTGCATGCGCTGTGGACCGAGGCCAAGGCCCTGGGTCTGGCCAGCACCAATGTGGCGCTGCTCACCGACATGATCGCCTGCCCCGGCGGCGACTTCTGCGCGCTGGCCAATGCCCGCAGCCTGCCGATTGCCGACGCCATCACGGCCCGCTACCAGGATCTGGACGAGCTGGACGACATCGGCGAGATCGATCTGCATATCAGCGGTTGCATCAACAGCTGCGGCCACCACCACAGCGGCCATATCGGCATTCTGGGCGTGGATAAGGACGGCAAGGAGTGGTATCAGGTCACGCTGGGCGGCTCCGACGGCTCGACCCTGTCCGGCCAGGCCGTGGCCGGCAAGGTCATCGGCCCCTCGTTCAGCGCAGCCGAAGTGCCCGATGTGATCGAAGCCGTGCTCAGCACCTATCGCGACCTGCGCCAGCCCGGCGAGCACTTCATCGACGCCGTGCGCCGCATCGGCCTGGACCCCTTCAAGGAAGCCGGCAAGGCAGCCCGCCACCCTGTGGAAGCCGAAGAAGAAGCGCTGGCCTGAAGCCATAAGAACAAGGATAGAGTCATGAAAATTCTGGCAAGCAACGAATACCAGGCCCCCAGCGAGAGCACCGGCAATGTGCTGGTGCTGGCCAACGATGTGAACGCCCTTGAGGTGAATCTGGACGGTATCACGCAGGTGGACCTGTACTTCCCCAACTTCACCGACGGCCGCGCCTTCAGCCAGGCCTATCTGCTGCGCCGTCGTCTGAAGTTTGCGGGCGACATCCGTGCCACCGGCGATGTGCTGATCGACCAGCTGGTTCAAATGGAGCGCACGGGCTTCAGCAGCGCCGTGCTGCGCGAAGGCGTGGACGCCGCCGATGCGCAGCGCCAGTTCGAGCGCTTTGGCGGTTTCTACCAGGCCGATGCCGTGCACACACAGCCCCATTTCGTAGAGGTGCAAGCATGAGCCAGCTCGCCCCCGTAAGCACCCTCGACCTGGATCTGGCACCAATCAATGCCGAGCTGGGCCGCGACGCCCAGGCGCTGGTGAACTGGGCCGTGGGCCTGGGTCAGCCCACCATAGTCACGACCAACTTCCGCCCCTTCGAGGCGGTGATCCTGCACATGGTGACGCGCGCCAACCCCGACGTGCCCGTGGTCTGGATGGACAACGGCTACAACACCGAAGCCACCTATCAGTTTGCCGATGCGGTGACCAAGCAGCTTGGGCTCAACCTCAAGATCTACCTGCCGCTGCGCTCACGCGCCCACCGCGAGGCCGTGGAAGGCGCCACGCCGGCGCTGGACGATCCGCGCCATGCGGCCTTCACCGAAGAAGTGAAGCTGGAGCCTTTTGCCCGCGCCCTGCGCGAAACCGCACCCAAGGTCTGGTTCACCGCCCTGCGCGCCACCGACACCGCCGTGCGAGCACAGATGGAGCCCGTGAGCATCAATCCCGACGGTCTGATCAAGGTTGCGCCTCTGCTGCACTGGTCGTCCAAGGAGCTGTACGAGTACTGCGAAAAGCACGGCCTGCCCAACAACTTTGACTATGTGGACCCGACCAAGGGTGAAGACAACCGCGAATGCGGACTTCATATATCTCACTGACCCCCTGAGCCGCTTTGCGGCTTCCCCCTTTCTCGCTGTGCGGAAGGGGGACGACAGCATCGCGGCGGGGCGGCCCTTGCTCGCTGCCTCTTGTTCAGGTTGCGCCAGCTTTTAGGTCTTGCTTAATAAAAAGATAGCTGCTAGCCAAATATCCATAAGCGCTACAGCATTATTTGATTGGATAAAAAATGAACGCTCGTGTGGATACTTCCGTGTTGAGCCATCTCAGCAACCGCCACCTGGATGCACTGGAAGAAGAAACCATTTTCATCCTGCGCGAAGTGGCCGCGACTTTTGAACGCCCCACCCTGCTGTTTTCGGGCGGCAAGGATTCGCTGGTCATGCTGCGCTGCGCCGAAAAGGCCTTTGGCGCTGGCCGCATTCCCTATCCCTTGCTGATGATCGACACCGGCCACAACTTCCCCGAAGTGACCGATTTCCGCGACCAGCGAGCCAAGGAACTGGGCGCCGAGCTGATCGTGCGCAGCGTGGAAGACTCCATGGCGCGCGGCACCGTGCGTCTGGCACACCCCGGCGAATCGCGCAATGTGCACCAGTCGGTGACGCTGCTGGAGGCGATTGACGAGTTCCGCTTCGATGCCCTGATCGGCGGCGCGCGCCGCGACGAGGAAAAGGCCCGCGCCAAGGAGCGTATCTTCAGCCACCGCGACAGCTTCGGCCAGTGGCAGCCCAAGGCCCAGCGCCCCGAGCTGTGGACGCTGTTCAACACCCGCATTGCACAGGGCGAGCATTTCCGCGTCTTCCCCATCAGCAACTGGACCGAGCTGGATGTGTGGCAGTACATCGCCCGTGAAAACATAGCCCTGCCATCGATCTACTACACCCACAAGCGCGATGTCGTGGAGCGCAAGGGCCTGCTGGTGCCCGTGACCGAACTGACCCCGCCGCGTGACGGCGAGGAAGTCGTGCAGCGCGATGTGCGCTTCCGTACCGTGGGCGACATCACCTGCACCTGCCCTGTGGAAAGCACGGCAGCAACGGCCGCAGACATCGTGATCGAGACTCTGGCCGCCGAGGTCAGCGAACGTGGCGCGACGCGCATGGACGACAAGACCAGCGAAGCGTCCATGGAAAAGCGCAAGAAAGACGGTTACTTCTAACGCTCCCCCTGTGGCGCTATCGCGCCTTCCCCCTCTCTCATCAGGCTTCGCCTTCGGGAGGGGGACGACACCAGCGCGGCGGGACGGCCCTTGCGCGGTGTCCGGGGTTGGGCCATGCCTGTTCAAGGATCACGCCCAGGCTTGATCGAAGAAAGAATGCGATGACTGAAACTATTAATTCCGTAGCTGCTAGCGCAAATCCATCAAGCGCTTCAGGCCAATTTGATGCACATAACAGCAGCGCGCTGCGCTTTATCACCTGCGGCTCGGTCGATGACGGCAAGAGCACGCTGATCGGTCGTCTGCTGGTGGACACCCGCGCCGTGCTGCAGGATCAGCTGGCCGGCGTCACCAAGTCCGGCGAGACGGACCTGGCCCTGCTGACCGACGGCCTGGCCGCCGAGCGCGAGCAAGGCATCACGATCGATGTGGCCTACCGCTACTTCGCCACCGAGTCGCGCAAGTTCATCATCGGCGACGCTCCCGGTCACGAGCAGTACACACGCAATATGGTGACGGCAGCATCGAGTGCCGATGCCGCCGTGGTGCTGGTCGATGCCACCAAGCTGGACTGGAAGAATGCCGATCTGGAGCTGCTGCCCCAGACCCGCCGCCACAGCCTGCTGGCCCATCTGCTGCGCGTGAATTCGCTGGTGTTTGCCGTCAACAAGCTCGATGCCGTGGAAGACCCGGCCCTGGCCTTTGCCCATATCAGCGCGGCGCTGCAGAAGTTCACTGCCTCCGCAGACATCAAGATCACGGCCACCGTGCCCGTGTCCGCGCTCAAGGGCTACAACGTGGTCAACAGCACTGACGGCTGGGCCGGCTACCACGGCCCCAGCCTGCTCCAACTGCTGGAACAACTGCCCAACACGCCGACCGACAGCGATCTGGCGCTGGCCTTCCCCGTGCAGTGGGTGGAGAAGTTCTCTTCTTCGTCCGACACCAGCCAGGGCCGCCGCGTGTTCTGGGGCCGTGTCGCCACCGGCGTGGCCCAAGTCGGTGCCCAGGTGCAGATTCTGCCCAGCGGCCAGCTCGCGACCGTGGCCCAGGTCATCGACCACGCCCGCGCGCCCAAGGAAGTGGCGGCAGGCCTGTCCGCCGGCATCACGCTGGACCGCGAGGTCGATGTCTCGCGCGGCGACTGGATCATTGCCGCCCCCGTGCAAGCCGAAGTGGCCGAGGATGATTTTGATGCCCCTGCTGCTGCAAGCCCCTGGCCCAGCAGCCGCGAGATCACTGCCACCGTGGCCTGGATGGACACCGAACCCCTGGTGCCCGGTCGCGTTTACTGGGCGCTGCATGGCCATCGCTGGGTCAAGGCCAAGGCGCGCCGCTTGGTGCACCGCCTCAATATCAATACACTGGACAAGGAAGACGCCCAGCAGCTTGAGGCCAATGCCATCGGCCAGGTGGAGCTGGTGCTGCAGGAAGCCATCCCGGCCGCCCCCTTCACCCAAGCTCGCCAGCTGGGCTCGCTGATTCTGGTGGACACTGCCAGCAATGCGACAGCCGGTGCTGCGCTGGTGAACTGAAGCTAATGAAGACAGGGCCGCAACGGCGATCTGGCCGTCAAACCAGATCTCCATACGGCCTTATCCAGCCAGGCACTGGCGCTGCGCGGGAAAAAACCTAAAATCACGGGGTTTTACCAATCCCCACCCAAGAAGAAGATTCTCAATGACTCACGTCGTTACCGAAAACTGCATCAAGTGCAAGTACACCGATTGCGTGGACGTTTGCCCCGTGGACTGCTTCCGTGAAGGGCCCAACTTTCTGGTGATCGATCCCGATGAATGCATTGACTGCGCCGTCTGCATTCCCGAGTGCCCGGCCAATGCCATCTTTGCCGAAGAAGATGTGCCTGCCGATCAACTGGCCTTCATCAAGCTGAACGTGGATCTGTCCCAGCTCAAGAGCTGGAAGAGCATCACCAAGCGCAAGGCTTCGCTGCCCGACGCCGACGAGTGGAATGGCAAGCCGAACAAAGTGGATTTGCTGGAGCGCTAAGCCGGTCAGTGCGCGGACTGCGCTACGCTTGCCTGCATGAGCCTGTCCAACGCAACGACCAACGCTTCTCTCTCACTACAACCCGCCGTGGAAACCGACGCCATCATCATTGGCGCAGGTCCGGCGGGTTTGTTTCAGGCCTTTCAGCTTGGCCTGCAGGGCATTCAAGCCCATTTGATCGATGCCCTGCCCCATGTGGGCGGCCAGTGCAGCCAGCTCTACGCACACAAGCCCATCTACGACATCCCCGGCATTCCGGTCTGCACGGGCCTGGAGCTGGTGCAACTGCTGGAGAAGCAGATCGCGCCCATGCAGGTGACCCGCCATCTGTCCCAGCAAGTACAGACCCTGCAGGCCCTTGACGACGGGCGCTGGCAGGTCGGCACCACGGCAGGAGTGCTGTTCCATACCCGCACCGTCTTCATCGCCGCAGGCGTCGGCGCGTTCGTGCCCAAGGCCCTCAAGGCGCCAGGAGTGGATGAGCTCGGCACGGGTCAGCTGCACTATCACCCGCAGCAGCTGGATATGGCTGCAGGCCGCCAGGCGCTGGTCTATGGCGGCGATGAGGAAGCCGTAGCTGCAGCCATTGACTGCAGTTCAAGCGCGGCCAGAACCGTTCTCATGCATCGCCGTGACAGCTTCAATGCCGAGCCGGCGCAGCTGACCCGGCTTCAGCAGTTGCGCGAGTCTGGCGTTGTCGAAGTACTGATCGGCCAGATCACCGAAGTGCGGAACGGCGATGGCCGGCTGGAGGCCGTGCAATGGATGGACGGCGAAGGCAATGAACATCTGCTGCCTGTCGAACAGTTGCTGGTCTATCAGGGCATTTCACCCAAGCTGGGCCCTTTGACGGACTGGGGACTGGCACTAGAGCGCAAACAACTGGCGGTGGATCCGGCAACGCTTGCCACCAGCGCCCCGGGGATTTATGCCATTGGCGACATCGTCAGCTACAGCGGCAAGAAACGGCTGATCCTCTGCGCCTTCCACGAGGCCACCATGGCCGCGTTTGCAGCCGCCGAATACCTGCAAGGCAGCAAGCCTTTGCTGGAGTACACGACGACCAGCGCGCGCCTGCATGCCATCCTGGGCGTGTCTCACTGAAGAGCCGCCAGTGCCTTGTCTCGGACTCCTTGGAGTCTGCTGCTTCTGAGGCAGGCATAAAAAAACCGCTATCCCTCGGGATAGCGGTGTAAATCACGACGGGGTCAAACCCCACCGCGCGCACTTTGATCTCGGCTCAATGGCCATGTGCCGGCTTGACCGGAATGATGGGCACTTCCTTGCCTTCCTTGTCGTAGACCTTGCCACCTTCGACGCGGTCGCCATCGGCCAGGGCTTCCAGCACATGCTGGCTCAGGGCGCGGCCATAGCCGGCTTCAAAGACGGAAGGCTGATCGGAATTGCCTTGCTTGAAGTGGTTGTAGAGCAGGTTCAGGGTCACTGCAACCAGGGCCGTTGCGCTGATGCCCGAGTGAAAGATCGTGGCAAACCATGCGGGGAACTGGTCATAGAACTTGGGAGCCACCACCGGCAGCAGACCCGCGCTCACCGAGGTGGCAACAATGATCAGATTCATATTGTTGTTGTATTCCACCTTGGCCAGGGTACGGATGCCGCTGGCAGCCACGGTACCGAACAGCACCAGACCGGCACCGCCCAGCACGGAGGGAGGCACGCAGGCCACGATGCGGCCCATCACCGGCAGCACGCCAAACACGATCAGGATCAGGCCGGAGAAAGCCACCACGAAACGGCTCTTGATTCCGGTCACGGCCACCAGACCCACGTTCTGTGCAAAAGCGCTTTGCGTGAAGCCGCCGAAGATGGGAGCCACGATGCTGGAGAGCATGTCGGCGCGCAGACCATCACCCAGACGGCGACCGTCCACAGGGCTGTCCACGATTTCGCCCACGGCCAGCACGTCGGCCGAGGTTTCCACCAGGATCACCAGAATCACGATGAACATGGAGATGGTGGCAGCCATGTCGAAAGTGGGCCAGCCGAAGTGCAAAGGCGTAGGCACCGCAAAAATGGGGCCGTTGAACACCTGGGAGAAATCGGCCTTGCCGATGAAGACGGCCGTGATGGTACCCACCACAATCGCCACCAGAATCGACAGGCGCGACAGCATGGCATTGCCCAGCTTGCTGAACAGCAGCACCATGAACAGCGACAGACCGGCCAGGCCGATATTGCCCATGCTGCCGTAATCAGCAGACTTGGCATTGCCGCCCATGGCCCAATGCGCAGCCACAGGCATCAGCGACATGCCGATCACCGTGATCACGCAGCCGTTGACCAGCGGCGGGAAGAATTTGGTGATGCGTGAGAAAACCGGCGCAATGATCAGACCCAGTACCGAGGCGTACATGACGGCCCCCAGCACGCCCTGCATGCCACCACCGGTGTGCAGAATGCTGACCATGGTGGCCACGCCTGCGAACGAAACGCCCTGAACCAGAGGCAGACGGCAGCCGAAGAAAGGGATGCCCAGGGTCTGCAGCAAGGTTGCCACACCACCCATGAACAGGCAGGCGGTCACCAGCAGACCGGCATCGGCAGCAGACATGCCAGCCGCTTCAGCGACGATCAGAGGCACCGCCACGATGCCGCCGTACATGGTCAACACATGTTGCAAGCCATACATGAGGTTGGCGGTGACGCCAAGATTCTCATCTTCGGGGCGCTTGACGGCCGCATCCCTGGATGCTCCGGTCTGATCGTTCATCTTTGTCTCCTAAATTACCTACTCACCAAGGCTCTAGAGGCCTTTCGCTCTGTCCGGTCGACTTGCAGCAACTCTTTCGGCAGCGATCTTTTCCGATCGCCCCGGCGAGGCCTTGTGCTGCAGCCAGTCGCTCTTCTTCGAGAGCGATCCGACCTATGGAAAAGAGCAAACCACTCTTTCATTCACCCAAGTCAGTCTTTCAATCTCCTTTGATTGCAGGACATCCGCCAGACGGACTATTCCATTACGCAATCAAAGCCATACCCAGAAGGGCATGAGTCGAGACTTTACGTTGCCAGAAGACCAAAATTGTCTACAGTTTTGTATACAAAGTGCTGACCAGAACCTTTCCAAAGCAAAAAAGCACACCGATTGGTTGCGATCGGGCGCAGGAAATTGACGCAGATCATGCCCGTCGAGGCGTCCATGCCCCATATAAAGAACAAAAGGATGCAAGACACATTCCCAGTTGTGTCCTGCATCCAGCAGAGAAGAGAAAAGAGAAATCTGGAGCGCTGATCAGTCTTCCTCGGCCTGAGCGATGCCGGGAAACAGTACATCGGTAAAGCCGAAACGGCTGAAATCGCGCACCCTCATCGGATAGAGCTTGCCCCAGAGGTGGTCGCACTCATGCTGGACCACGCGCGCGTGAAAGCCCTCGACCGTGCGGTCAATCGGGTCGCCGTAGATATCAAAGCCGGTGTAGCGCACCTTGTTCCAGCGTGGCACCATGGCTCGCAGACCGGGAACTGACAGACAGCCTTCCCAATCCAGCTGCTCCTCTTCACCGATGGGTGTGATGACTGGATTGATCAGCACGGTACGAGGCACTATGGGGGCATCCGGATAACGGGGATTGGGCTCACCCGAGCCAAACACCACCATCTGCAAATCCTCGCCGATCTGCGGCGCCGCCAGGCCGGCACCGTTGGCAGCATGCATGGTGTCCAGCAAATCCTTGAGAAGCAGATGCAGCGCATCCGTATCAAATTCAGTCACCGGCTTGGCAAGCCTCAGCAGACGGGGATCACCCATCTTCAAAATGGTACGTACAGTCATATATCAATACAGCGTGCAGCAACCACCGGGTCACCGCACTGTTCAATCATCAAAAGCATAGCGTCGCCACCAATCCACGTGAACGGTGCGGCCAGTTCGGGCATCAGGCACAGAGAATTTAATGAAATTGTGATGAACTTCCTGCGAGCCCATTTTTACACCCTATAATCTAGGTCTTCTTCCTCAATAGCTCAGTCGGTAGAGCGCCGGACTGTTAATCCGTAGGTCCCTGGTTCGAGCCCAGGTTGAGGAGCCATTCAAAAGCCTGTATGCAAGTCATACAGGCTTTTTCTTTTATCTGCTCAGGCGGCTCTCACCACGCCCACCGAAGCACCCACGGGTGGCGCATCTACAGCGACGGCCTTGTGTGCAGAGCGAGGGACATAGGGATAGTGATGCGGCACCACGGGAATATGCTGCTCGCCCTGCTCCCAGGCTCGCAATTCATCTTCCAGTCGAGCAGCACGTTCGGCATACATCTGAGCGGAGGACTGGTAGTACTCCGCCGCGATAGTGTGCTCCAGAACAGCCATGCGCGCCTCTTGCAGATAGGCACGCGTACGGCGGATATAGCGCGGTTCGGAACGTCCAAAACCGAAGATCTTGCCGAAAAACATGACCAGCCTCCTTTTCCGGTAACAACGCAAATCCGTCACGACTCCTCAACCGATGGAGCAATGTTGCCAGCGTAATGTCTCCGTTTCAAGACATCTGTCCCACAGCAAGAGTTCGCCTCGTAGGAGGGGCACCCGCCACTTGCGGCCGCCCGCCCAAAGCCGGCTCCAGGCAGGGCCTGAAACACTGCTTTCCTGTCACAAAGCCCAACTCAGGAATCAATCAGACACATTGTTCGGGTATTTCCGCCCCCACATCGCCCGGCGAGCAAGGGCTTGCCGGCGATTCAAGCAAGGGCAAACACGCAGGACTCCCGCCGCGAACCGCTGCCAATCCCGGCCTGCCCATGCGCTGCGGCAGGCAAGAGCACCCGCCATCAAGACTGGATCGCTACAGAATTCAATGCAGCATCCCTGCCGCACAGACAGGCACAACCCAGCGAGTCAGTTGCCCCGCAGGAAGTTCTGCACCCCTTCGGCCACATGAACACCAGAGGACATACAGGCCGTGAGCAGATAGCCGCCCGTGGGGGCCTCCCAGTCCAGCATTTCTCCCGCACAGAAGACGCCAGGCAGAGCGGCACACATCCCCCGCGCATCCAGAGCCTCCAGACGAACTCCGCCTGCCGTGCTGATGGCCTCATCGATGGGGCGCGGTGCGATCACCGTCAAAGGCACCGCCTTGATCGTGGATGCCAGGCGCTTCATGTCCGCCATGCCATCCTTGCCAAGCACCTCATACAGCAAACCCGCCTTGATGCCATCAAGCCCCAGACGCCCCTTGAGATGACTGCTGAGGCTGCGCGAGCCGCGCGGCCGCATCACCTCCTGCTGCACACGCTCCACACTCCACTGCGGCAACAGGTCCAGCTCGAAGCGCGCAGTGCCCTGGCGGGCAATGCAGTCCCGCAACAGGGAGGAGACAGCATAGATCAGGCTCCCCTCCACCCCGGTCTGCGTCGCAACAAATTCACCTTGACGTTCAAAGCCGGCACTTTGCTCGTCCGCAAACTTCAAGACCACCGACTTGAACGGCTGCCCGGCAAAGCGCTGAGCAAAGACCTCGCTCCAGCCGGCTTCACGCCCTTGCGGCCAGCCCACATCAAAGCCACAGTTGGCCGCCTGCAACGGGGCAATGCCCACCCCCTTGTCCTGCAGCAGCGAAACCCAAGCGCCGTCCGAGCCCAGACGCGCCCAGCTGCCGCCGCCCGTCGCCAGCACCAAAGCCTTGCAGCCAATCTTGACCCTGGCACTTTCTGTCTGAAGAACCGGCTTGCCATCCTCTGCCCAGCCGATCCAGCGGTGACGCATATGAAACTGCACGCCCTGCGACTTCATACGCACCAGCCAGGCACGCAGCAGCGGCGCTGCCTTCATATCCGCAGGGAACACTCTTCCGGATGTCCCCACAAAGGTATCAAAACCCAGCTCCTTGACCCAGGCCTGAAGCTCGCTCGCACCCCACTTTTCGAGCCAGGGAGTCAAATCTGCAGAGCGGCAGCCATAGCGAGTGACAAAGCTCGAGAACTCCTCGGAGTGCGTAAGATTGAGGCCGCCTTTGCCGGCCATGAGGAATTTGCGAGCCGCCGAGGCTTTCGCCTCGAACACCCTGACCGACAAGCCGGCCTTTGCCAATTGCTCGGCTGCCATCAAGCCCGCAGGCCCGGCACCGATCACAGCCACATCACAGACCCATTCGGAATCGGCCATCAAGGGCTCCGAGACACTCATACTTCTACCACCTCAATCTGCCGGCAGCCACCGGCCGCCAAAGGGTGCGCAGAATACCACCGACGGCATTTCTGCAATATTGCGGGCACTATTAGCGCGATAGCTGCAAACAACCAGCCACACACCGTGGCGGGAGATGAGTTTCTGTCACAATCAACTCACTAGGCGAATAGACCGCCTACCTTTTTGATTCAAGAAAATCCAGGACTACAAATGGCCAGCGAATTGATCAAGCACATCACGGATGCAAGCTTTGAGTCTGACGTACTGCAACCCGGCACGACCGTGCTGGTGGATTACTGGGCTGAATGGTGCGGCCCTTGCAAGATGATCGCCCCCATCTTGGACGATGTGGCCGAAGGCTACAAAGGCAAGGTGCAGATCGCCAAGATGAATGTGGACGAAAACCGTGAGATCCCTGCCAAGTTCGGCATTCGCGGCATTCCCACACTGATGTTGTTCAAGGACGGCCAGCTGGCCGCCACCAAGGTTGGCGCGCTGAACAAGACGCAACTGTCCGCCTTCCTCGACCAGCACATCTAATGCATTCAACAAACAGAGCTCCCAATGGAGCTCTGTTTGCTTCTGGGCACCCGCTACCCTCCCCCATTTGCATCTGCTACAGACCCGGCACAGGTTGCAGATGACAAGTCCTCGATAAATTGCTTGCAAGCTGCGCCAGTTTTCCTGTCATAATGTATGAACCGCCGGCCACCGCATGGGACCGCGCTGGATTTTTCTTCAGGCAAGCCTGCCCACTTTCACAGTGTCTCGTTAGGCTCTACGCCTCCCCCCCCTGGTTATTCTCACTCCACGCTTGGAGTCATTTCATGCACCTTAATGAACTCAAGGCACTGCACGTGTCTGAAGTCTTGAAGCAGGCCGAAGCGCTTGAGATCGAAAACGTCGGTCGCATGCGCAAGCAGGAACTGATGTTCGCCATCATCAAAAAGCGCGCCAAGGCCGGTGAACAGGTCTTTGCCGACGGCGTGCTGGAAATCCTGCCCGATGGCTTCGGCTTTCTGCGTAGCCCCGATACCAGCTACACCGCCAGCACCGACGACATCTATATCTCGCCCAGCCAGGTGCGCCGCTTCAATCTGCACACCGGCGACATGATCGAAGGCGAAGTGCGCATCCCCAAGGATGGCGAGCGCTACTTCGCACTGACCAAGCTCGACAAGGTCAATGGCAATTCACCCGAGCAAAACAAGCACAAGGTGCTGTTTGAAAACCTGACCCCTCTGTTCCCCAAGGAACAGATGCGCCTGGAGCGCGACATCAAGGGCGAAGAGAACATCACCGGCCGCATCATCGACATCATCGCCCCCATCGGCCGCGGCCAGCGCGCGCTGATCGTGGCGCCGCCCAAGAGCGGCAAGACCATGATGATGCAGAGCATTGCGCACGCCATCACCGCCAATCACCCCGATGTGCACCTGATGGTGCTGCTGGTGGACGAGCGCCCCGAAGAAGTGACGGAAATGCAGCGCTCGGTGAAGGGCGAAATCATTGCCTCCACCTTTGACGAGCCAGCTACCCGTCATGTGCACGTGGCCGAAATGGTGATCGAGCGCGCCAAGCGCCTGGTGGAACTGGGCAAGGATGTGGTCATCCTGCTGGACTCCATCACCCGTCTGGCCCGCGCCTACAACAACGTCGTGCCCTCGTCGGGCAAGGTGCTGTCCGGCGGTGTGGACTCCAACGCCCTGCAGCGCCCCAAGCGCTTCTTCGGCGCCGCCCGCAATGTGGAAGAAGGTGGCTCCCTGACCATCATCGCCACTGCACTGGTCGACACCGGCAGCCGCATGGACGAAGTGATCTTTGAAGAATTCAAGGGCACGGGCAACAGCGAACTGCACCTGAATCGTCGCCTCTACGAGAAGCGCGTCTTCCCGGCCATCGAGCTCAACAAGAGCGGCACCCGCCGTGAAGAGTTGCTGCTGCCTCCCGAGATCCTGCAGAAGACCCGCATCCTGCGTCAGTTCATGTACAACATGGACGAGATCGAGTCCATGGAACTCATGATCAAGAACATGAAGGCCACCAAGAACAACGTGGAGTTCTTCGACATGATGCGTCGCGGCGGCTAAGGCCTCTTCGTGCATCGAAACAACAAAGCCCCGCCTTGCGGGGCTTTGTTGTTTCTGGCGCTTGACCCCATTAATTGACATAGCTCAAACTGACTTGCAAGCCGCCCCTCAATACTAGGGATATACATCTATACAAATCTTGCGATAACCGGAAGCCAAAAGCTTTCAAGTCGCAGGTTCTGCATTCATGGCCCCTTCAGCAAATCGCACACCACCCTACAACACCACACCGATGCGCCTGCTGGCAGCAGCCACATTGCTGACAGCGCTGGCAGCCTGCAGCCCGACGGTGCCGATGCTGCAGCCACAGGCCCAGGCCAAGCTACCGGACAAGTGGCCTCAGGAGTGGACAAAAAAAACAAGAGAACGCTGCGGCAGCAAATACGGCATCGATTGCCTGGCAAGACTTCTACCTTGACCAAAACCTGCAGGAGCTGATTCGCGCAGCGCTTGCCCACAATCAGGACCAGCGCCTTGCATTGCTGCGTGTGCAGGAGGCCCAGGCTGCCTATGACATACAGAGTGCTGCGCGACTGCCGACGATCGGCCTGGGCAGCAGTCATGGCAGAGCACGTGTTCCTGCCGACCTCAACGCCAGTGGCCGCTCCGTCGTCGCCGGCGATCAGCAAGTCTTTGTCGGCCTCAACAGCTGGGAGCTCGATCTCTGGGGCCGTGTCAAAAGTCTCAGCGAGGCTGCTTTGGGCAATTATCTGGCGCTGGATGCCACGCAGCATGCGGTTCAATCCAGTCTCGTCAAGCAGGTCGCGCTGAATTATCTGGCTCTGCGCAGTCTGGATGAGCGCCTGACCCTGACCCAGCGCACGATTGCCAGCCGCGAGGAATCGCTGCGCATCTTCAAGCGCCGCACCGAGGTGGGCTCCACTTCACGCTATGCGCTCACGCAGGTACAGACTCTGGTTCACCAGGCCAAGGCCATAGGCACTCAGCTGGCACAGCAGCGCGCGCTGCAGGCCAATGCACTGCAGCAGCTCACGGGAATGGATGCAGACCGCTTGCCGCAAAGCAGCTCCACCGTCGTGATCCTGAACCCGATTCCCGAAGGCCTGCCGTCCGATCTGCTGACACAGCGCCCCGACATCATTGCCGCCGAGTACGGCCTGCAGGCAACCAAGGCCAATGTGTCTGCCGCGCGCGCTGCGTTTTTGCCTCGCATCGCCCTGACCGGCAGCTGGGGCACGGCCAGTGCGGAGCTCGACGGCCTGTTCAGAAGCGGCAGCCGTGCCTGGCAGTTTGCTCCCACGATTTCGCTACCGATCTTTGACGGCGGCCAGCGCCAGGCCAACCTGAATCTGCAGGCCGTGCGACAGAACATGGCGGTTGTCCAGTACGAAAAAACCATTGAGACAGCAATGCGCGAAGTGCTGGACGCGCTATCCAGCCGCACCATGCTCGAGCAGCAGCTCGTGGTTCTGACCGATCAGCGCGCTGCACTCAAGGAACGCGCCCGACTGGCCCGGCTGCGCTATGACCAGGGAGCCTCGCCCTATCTCGATGTGCTGGATGCCGAACGCGACCTGCTCAGTGCCGAGCAGCAACTGGTTCAGGGCCGCGAAGCCCTGTTGTCCACCCAGGTCGCTCTCTATGCCGCTTTGGGTGGAGGCTACTTTGCTCAAGGCCAGAGCAGCCCCCCCCAGCCCTGCAGCCCTCCAACCTTGACCTGCGAATCCATGTCCATGAACAAGAAATTGACCATCGCCGCGCTCATCGTTGCCGCCGCCGCCCTTGGCGCTTATGGCTGGCAGCAATGGCGCAGCGCACAGGCATCCGAAGGCCTGGTCAGCGGCAACGGCCGCATCGAAGCCACCGAAATCGACGTCGCCACCAAATACGCCGGCCGCATCGCAGAAATCCTGGTGCAGGAAGGCGAGTTCGTGAAAGCCGGTCAGCCACTGGCGCGCATGCAGATCGAGAGCCTGCAGGCCCAGCAGCGCGAAGCCATTGCGGGCCGCGAGCGCGCCTCTCATGCAGTGACCTCGGCGCGTGCCGAAATCGCGCTACGCGAAAGCCAGTACGCTGCCACCATGGCCACCGTGGCCCAGCGCGAAGCCGAGCTGGATGCAGCGCTGCGCCGCGTCAAACGCTCCGAGACACTGGCCCGCGAAGGTGCTTCATCGGAGCAGGAACTGGACGACGACCGGGCCCGCGTGCGTGGCGCCCAGGCTGCGCTCAAGGCTGCCCAGGCACAGGCCACGGCCGCCAAGGCAGCGATCGATGCTGCCAAGGCCCAGACCATAGGTGCGGAATCGGCGGTGACGGCCGCTGCCGCCACCGTCCAGCGCATCGACGCCGATGTGAAGGACAGCGAACTCACCGCCCCGCGCGATGGCCGCGTGCAATACCGACTGGCCCAGCCCGGCGAGGTGATCGGCGCAGGCGGCAAGGTGCTGAACATGGTGGATGTCTCGGACGTCTACATCAGCTTCTTCCTGCCCGAGACCGTGGCAGGCCGAGTGGCCCTTGGCACCGAGGTGCGCATCGTGCTGGATGCGGCTCCGCAATATGTGATTCCGGCTCAGGTGTCCTTTGTCGCCAGCACCGCCCAGTTCACACCCAAGACTGTGGAGACGGCCAGCGAAAGACAGAAGCTGATGTTCCGCGTCAAGGCACGTATTGCACCGGATCTGCTGCAAAAGCACCTGACTCAAGTCAAGACAGGCCTGCCCGGCGTGGCCTGGATCAAGCTCGATAAAGAGCGCGAATGGCCGGCCAAGCTGGAACTGCGCACCGGCGACGCTTCTGCCTCTTGAACGTTGCGTCCCCATTTGCCATGACCCAGCATGTAGCCACCTTGCGCAATGTGACGCTCGCCTACGGCAAGACGCAGGCGCTGCGCGGACTGAGCCTGGAGATTCCTGCAGGCATCATGGTCGGCCTGATCGGCCCTGACGGCGTGGGCAAGTCAAGCCTGTTGTCTTTGATTGCCGGCGCGCGTGCCCTGCAGGGCGGCGAGATACAGGTGCTTGACGGCGACCTGCGCAGCAAAAAACACCGCGATGCCGTCTGCCCCCGCATTGCCTACATGCCTCAGGGCCTGGGCAAGAACCTCTACCCCACACTGTCGGTGGAAGAGAATCTGCAGTTCTTCGGCCGCCTTTTCGGCCATGACGCGGCCGAGCGCCGGGCGCGCATCGACGATCTGACCCAGAGCACCGGACTGCAGAAATTCCTCTCCCGCCCTGCCGGCAAGCTCTCGGGCGGCATGAAGCAGAAGCTGGCGCTGTGCTGTGCCCTCATCCACGACCCCGACCTGCTGATTCTCGATGAGCCCACGACCGGCGTGGACCCGCTGGCACGCGCGCAGTTCTGGGATCTGATCAACCGCATCCGCGGCCAGCGCCCGCAGATGAGCGTGATCGTGGCCACGGCCTATATGGACGAGGCCCAGCGATTCGATTGGCTGGCTGCCATGGATGATGGCCTGATTCTGGCCACCGGCACCCCCGCCGAGTTGCTGGAGCGCACCGGCATGCCGGCGCTGGAGGCCGCCTTCATCGCCCTGCTGCCCGAGGAAAAAAAAGCGCGGCCATGCCGCCGTGGTGATCCCGCCGCTGCAGACCAGCGATGACGACATCGCCATCGAGGCGCGTGATCTCACCATGCGCTTTGGCGACTTTGTGGCCGTGGACCATGTGAATTTCCGCATTCGTCGCGGCGAGATCTTCGGCTTTCTGGGCTCCAACGGCTGCGGCAAATCGACCACCATGAAGATGCTGACCGGGCTGCTGCCCGCCAGCGAGGGCGATGCCTGGCTGTTTGGCAAGAAGATCGATCCGCATGATGTGGCCACGCGCCGGCGCGTGGGCTATATGTCGCAGGCCTTCTCGCTCTACGGCGAGCTGACCGTGCTGCAGAACCTGGTGCTGCACGCCGAACTCTTCCACGTGGATCCGGCCGAGATCCCCGCGCGGTCGAGGAGATGCTCACCCGCTTCGGGCTCACAGAAGTGCGCGAGACGCTGCCCGGCAATATCCCGCTGGGCATGCGCCAGCGCCTGTCGCTGGCCGTGGCCATGGTGCACAAGCCGGAGCTGCTGATTCTCGACGAGCCCACCTCGGGCGTGGACCCCGTGGCGCGCGACCAGTTCTGGCGCTTGCTGATCGAGCTCTCGCGCCGCGACCGGGTGACGATCTTCATCTCCACGCACTTCATGAACGAGGCCGAGCGCTGCGACCGCATGTCCATGATGCATGCGGGCAAGGTGTTGGACAGCGACCGGCCCGCAGCCCTGACCGCCAAGCGCGGCGCGGCCACACTGGAGGAGGCCTTCATCGGCTATCTGGTGGAGGCCTCGGGCGAGGCAGCGCCCGTGCTTGATATTAAAAAAGAAGCTACTACCGCTGACTCAGCCTTATCCTCAGCATCAAAAGTATCTGATATCAATACAGATAAAGCGCAGCAAGCTCCTATTTCAGAAGCACACAAAGGCCCTGGCTTCAGCCTGCAACGCTTGTGGAGCTATCTGTGGCGCGAGTCGCTGGAGCTGCAGCGCGATCCCGTGCGCGCCACGCTGGCTCTGGTGGGCTCGCTGGTGCTGATGGTGGTGATCGGCTTCGGCATCAGCATGGACGTCGAAGACCTGAAGTTTGCCGTGCTCGACCGCGATCAGAGCACTATCAGCCAGAACTATGTGAACAATCTCGCAGGCTCGCGCTATTTCATTGAAATGCGCCCCATCCAGGACTACGCGGACCTGGACCGGCGCATGAAGAGCGGCGAGCTGGCGCTGGCCATCGAGATACCGCCCGGCTTTGGCCGTGATGTGCTGCGCGGCTCGAAGGTAGCCGTGGGCGCCTGGTTCGACGGCGCCATGCCCCAGCGCGGCGAGACCGTCAAAGGCTATGTCCAGGCCATGCACCAGCTGTGGCTGGTGCAGCAGGCGCGCGAGCGACTGGGCGTGCAGCTCGGCAGCCAGGTCAGCCTGGAAACCCGCTTTCGCTACAACCCCGATGTGAAAAGCCTGCCCGCCATGGTGCCGGCCGTGATTCCGCTGCTGCTGATGATGCTGCCCGCCATGCTCACGGCCCTGGCCGTGGTGCGGGAAAAGGAGCTGGGCTCCATCGTGAATCTGTACGTCACTCCTGTGACCCGCATCGAGTTTCTGCTGGGCAAGCAGCTGCCTTATGTGGTGCTGGCCATGCTGAACTTCTTTCTGATGTGTGCCATGGCGGTATTCGTGTTCGGCGTGCCCATGACCGGCAGCTTCCCCCTGCTCGTCATAGCCGCCCTGCTCTTCAGCGTCATTGCCACGGGCATGGGGCTGCTGGCCTCTGCCGTCACCAGCAGCCAGATTGCCGCCATGTTCTTTGCCATGCTGGGCACGCTGATTCCGGCCACGCAGTTCTCGGGGCTGACCGATCCGGTGTCCTCGCTCGAAGGCGCCGGCCGCTGGATCGGCGAGATCTACCCGGCCACCTATATGTTCGCCATCAGCCGCGGCGTCTTCAACAAGGCGCTGGGCCTGCACGATCTGGCGCCTACCTTGGTGCCGCTGCTGATTGCCGTTCCCGTGATCATGGGCGTGGCCATCTGGGCCTTGCCCAAGCAGGAGAAGTGAAGATGCCCCCCCCTGAGCTGCTGCGCAGCTTCCCCCTCTCTCGCTGCGCGGGAGGGGGGCATGCGGGCAACCGACGACAGCCTCGCTACGGGGCGGCCCTTGCTCGCTGTCCTGGCGGTTGGCCAGCGCCAATTTCAGCAACAGCCCCTCGTTTTCGTCATGGAGAAACACCATGTGGCATAGCCTGAAAAATATCTGGCGCCTGGGCGTCAAGGAGTTGTGGAGCCTGTGGCGCGATCCGGTGATGCTGGTGCTCATCGTCTACACCTTCACGGCCTCGGTGTACACCGCGGCCACGGCCATGCCCGATACGCTGCACAAGGCGCCGATTGCCATCGTCGACGAAGACCAGTCGCCACTGTCCGCACGCATCACCTCGGCGTTCTACCCACCTCAGTTCATGCCGCCGCAGATGGTGGATTTCAGCCATGTGGATCCCGGGCTAGATGCAGGTGACTTCACCTTCTCGCTGACCATTCCTCCCAACTTCCAGCGCGATGTGCTGGCCGGCAAAAAGGCCGAGCTGCAGCTGAATGTGGATGCCACCCGCATGAGCCAGGCGTTCTCCGGCAGCGGATATGTGCAGCAGATCGTGCTGGCCGAAGTCAACGAGTTCGTGCAGCGTCACCGGGGAGGCAGCGCACTGCCCGTGGACCTGGAGCTGCGCGCCCGCTTCAACCCCGGACTGAACAAGCTCTGGTTCGGCGGGCTGATGCAGATCATCAACAACGTCACCATGCTCTCCATCATCCTCACGGGCGCGGCGCTGATCCGCGAACGCGAGCATGGCACCATCGAGCATCTGCTGGTCATGCCCGTGACGCCTACCGAGATCATGCTGGCCAAGGTCTGGTCCATGGGCGCCGTGGTGCTGCTGGCGGCAGGCGTCTCGCTCAATCTGGTCGTGCGCGGCGCGCTCAAGGTGCCCATCGAAGGCAGTCTGCTGCTGTTCATGGCAGGCTCGGCCCTGTGCCTGTTCGCAACTACGGCCATGGGCATCTTTCTGGCCACGGTGGCGCGCAGCATGCCGCAGTTCGGCCTGCTGATGGTGTTGACGCTGCTGCCGCTGCAATTGCTGTCCGGCGGCATGACACCCCGCGAATCCATGCCCCAGCTGGTGCAGGATGTGATGCTGTTCGCCCCCACCACGCATTTTGTGGAGCTGGGTCAGGCGATTCTGTATCGCGGCGCCGGCATAGAAACCGTATGGAAGCCTTTTCTGTGGCTGGCGGGAATCGGCGCCGTGCTGTTCTGGCTGTCGCTGATGCGGTTCAGAAAAACCTTGTCGAGCATGGCCTGAGTTCTGGCCGGGCACCACGGCAACCATGGCGGGCGTATCGCCTGTTTCTGCTGAAAGTCTTTTTCCTTCCAACTTCAAGGCCTCGACCCATGCCATTCACCATTGAAGAACGCCAATCACTGCTTGCCCTCAAGGGCGTGGGCCCGACGGTACTGAGCCGGCTGGAATCCCTGGGCTACGGCTCATTTGCGCAGTTGCGTCAGGCCAACGCCCTGGACATTGTCGCCAAGGCCTCGGCCCTCACAGGCTCCAGCTGCTGGAAGAACAGCCCTCAGGCACGCGCGGCCATCCAGGCGAGCATCGATGCGGCCAGGCAGCATCCGGCGCAAGAGAGCGAAGCCATTCGGTAAGATTCGCAACCGCCCAGCGTCTGCTCTGGGCCGCCATGAATATCCACATGGCGCCTTCAAGCCCGGCCGCCACTCGATGCGCGTCAAAAAGACTATGAGTGCGCGAGAAGCCGCACCGTATCGCGGGCGGCCACCCACTCCTCATTCGTGGGCTCAACTCCCACCAGTACCCGGCTGTCTGCAGATGAAATGACCGGTGCATGGGCTGCATTGGCCTGGTCATCCAGCCCCAGGCCCAGCCATGCCAGATCGGCGCAGACGCAGCCGCGAATCTCCTCGCTGTGCTCGCCAATGCCCGCCGTGAACACCAGCATGTCCAGCCCGCCCAGCGCAGCGACCAGAGAGCCGATCTCGCGCACGATGCGGCGCACAAAGAGGTCCAGCGCGATGCGCGCCCGCTCGCCAGCCTCACCTGAATCCCGGACATGGCGCAGGATCACGCGCGGCTCGGACGAGATGCCCGACACACCCAGCAGCCCCGAGTCGTGATAGAGCAGATGCCCCACCTCCTGAAGCGTCAGCTTCTCGATCTCCATCAGATAGAGCACGGCCCCCGGGTCCAGCGCCCCTGTACGGGTGCCCATCATCAATCCGTCCAGGGCCGAGAAGCCCATGGTGGTCGCCATGCTTTGCAGCTGGTGCATGCCGCACAGGCTGGCGCCGCTGCCCAGATGGGCGACGATGGTGCGGCCCCTGGCCCTGTCGCCATGACGCTCGGCCAGCGCGGTTGCCATATAGGCATACGAGAGCCCGTGAAAGCCATAGCGGCGCACGCCGCGCTGCCACCATTCGTAGGGCAGTGGCAGGATCTGCTCCACCTTGGGCAAGCTGTAATGAAAGCCTGTATCGAAGCAGGCAATCTGCACGATGTCGGGGCGCTCGCGCAGCAGGATCTCGATGGCCTCCAGCGCAAACGGCTGATGCAGCGGTGCCAGCGGCACATAGCTGCGCAAGTCTCGCAACACGCCTGCATCGATGCGGGTGGACTCGAAATATTTGCTGCCGCCATGCACCACCCGATGGGCGATCGCCGCCACGGGCCGGCCCTCAAGCCGGGCCGTGATGCGCTCGCGGATGATGCGCAGCGCATCGCGATACGGATGCTCTGCACCCAGCTCGATGGCAAAGGGCTGGACGCCGGTTTCGCCGAAGTCGGGAGCGGGCCCGCCAATGCCCTGCACCTTGCCGTTCCACAGGGGTTTGCGCGGCAGGGGACTGGCGGCCTCGAAGACGGCGAACTTGATGCTCGATGAGCCGCAGTTCAGGACGATGATGACGGAATTGCTCATGTCAGGACCTTTGCCTGCCGACGTGACAGAGACTGCTGCGCTTGCCAGTCCGGTGCCATCGGCCATGATTTTCAGGGCGGCGTCTGCCGGTAGTGATGAGCGAGCAGCAGCGCAATCGCACAGGATGCAATGCGGGATTCGCGCGAGTCCGCCCGGCTGGTCAGCACGATGGGCACCTTGGCGCCAAGCACGATGCCTGCGCTGGCAGCGCCGCCCAGGTACATGAGCTGCTTGGCCAGCATATTGCCGCTTTCCAGATCGGGCACCAGCAGGATGTCGGCCTGACCGGCCACTGGCGAAGCGATGCCCTTGGTACGCGCGGCCTCGATGGAGACTGCATTGTCGAAAGCCAGCGGTCCGTCCAGCACGCCTCCGGTGATCTGGCCCCGGTCGGCCATCTTGCACAGTGCAGCAGCATCCAGTGTCGCGGGCATGTTGGGGTTGACCGTCTCGACGGCGGCGAGGATGGCGAGCCTGGGCCTTGCCACACCCAGAACCTGTGCCAGCTCGATGGCATTGCGCGCGATATCGGCCTTCTGCAACAGATCGGGGGCCAGATTGATGGCAGCGTCGGTGACGATGAAGGGGCGTGGGTAGCTGGCCGTCTGCAACACAAAGCAATGGCTGACACGCCTCTTGGTGCGCAACCCGGCACTGCCGGCAACAACAGCCGCCATCAGCTCGTCGGTGTGCAGGCTGCCTTTCATCAGTGCCTCGACTTCGCCGCTGGCGGCAAGTCTGGCACCACGCTCGGCTGCTGCATGACTGTGCGGCACGTCCTCGATGCGCAGGCCCTGCAGCTCGAAACCCTGCGCCAGCGCAATCGCTTCGAGCCTGGCGCGCGGAGCGATCAGGACCGGCTCGATCAGCCCCAGCCGATGCGCATCAAGCGCGGCGGACAGGCTGGTGGCATCGCAGGGATGGACGACCCCCACGCGAACCGGCGGCAGTTCCTTGACAGCCGCCAGCAGCCGGGTCAGGCCGTGATGCGAGGTAACGTCAAGCGGCTGTGCCGCGCCGCCTGATGGCATGGAAACCGCTTGCTGCGAGGCTGGCTGCCGGGGCTGCGCATCGTGGGCGCAGAGCAGCGTCAGCGTGCTCGCGTCACGGGAGGCAACGGTGACGCGCAGGCTGTCGCCGACGTTTATGCCCTCAAACGGCTGCAGCGTCATGTCTGGGCTCGGTTGACTCATCGCACTCCTTTCTTGCCGCGTGGTGCGGCCGGTTTACGTCGCGCAGCAGCTGCAGCCCGCTGGGGAGCTGCAGGAGTCTGTACCGAAGCCGGCACCAGCTCGAGAGGCTCCTGGATCCGGGGCTGCTGCGCCAGCACGGCCTGCTCGAACAAGGCCTGCACCTGCTGCAAGGCATGTCTCACGGCATCATCCTCTGCGCCGGGCTCCTTATCGATGGCTGCCATCTGGGTGATGGCTTCGCCGGCCTTGCGGATGGTGTCGGCAGGCGTGTTCTTCAGCAGGCCTGGAATGGCTTCAATGGCGGCGCTGCCGCATTGCCTCATCACCAGGGTCTGCTCGCGGATGGCGGCTCGCAGCTCGGCCAGACTCCAGCGCCCAGGCGCTTGCTGCTCCAGCAATTGCGCAGCCAGGTGGTAGTAGCGCTCGTCCACCGCGCGACGCCGGGAGAGCACGCTCAGCAAGCCGCGCAGCGTGGCTTCGAGCACGCCGCCCTGATCCACACTGCTCTCGATCTGTCGCTGCCTGCCCGCCATCAGCGCCAGATGCTCGGGGGTGGAGCCAGGATGCTGGCGCACTGCCGCGCTCTCGCCATAAGCATGTCCAGCCAGCGCCTGCATGAGCGGCGAGCCATAGAGCATGTCGAACCACAGGGCGTAGATATGGTCGCGCCGGTCGCGGAAATCATCGAGAGCGCGATCCAGTGCGGCCGAGCACCGCTGCTGCATCTGCAACCAGGGATTGGCCTCATCCACGGGCTGGCGATGTTCGCGTATGTATTCGGCGCTGCTGCGTATCAGGCAAGCCAGGGGGTGCAGGCTGCTCCAGGCTTCAAATTGCAGGCGCATGGGATGCAAGGTCTGCAACCAGTGTGCCGATTGGGAAGTGCTCAGCGCACGCACCCAGGGTTGCCACATGCTGCGATACAGAGCCAGGTTGATGTCGGATACCCGGGCCGCCGCGTCGAAACGGCGATCGGACTCGGGATCGAGCTTGACGATATCGCGCACTTCATCGATGCCGCTGGCACGGATGCTCAACAGATAAGGATCATGGAGCAGCTTTTGCTCCTGCTTCGTGGCATCGTCAACGCTGGCGCGATAAATGCCTGCCGGCAGCAGATTGATCTGCTCGATGGCACTGGCGAACTTGCGGTGCTGCTTGCTGCCGACGGCGCCCGAAACAAAGATGCCCAGGTGGCCGATGCTGTCGTGCGTGCTGAAGATGATGGTCTGGTCGTGGCCGCGCACGTCGTCGTCACTGGCGTACAAATCGGTGATCCAGCCCAGAGCCTGGGCCGGCGGCGTGATGTTGTCGCCATAGGAGCAGAACACGAGGATGGGCGAGCGGATATTGCGCAGATCGATGCGTACCCCGTCCGATGTCAGCAACTGGGCCGTCGACAGCCTGTTGCCTATGAACAGGTTGTCGACGATGTACTGCATCTCCACATCGTTGAGGAAGACATAGCCGCCCCAGTATTTCTCGAAGTCTATATAGCGCTCGGCTTCGGTGTCGACATTCGCATAGACCTTGTACTGCTTGCTCCAGAGCGTGTTGGCCGGATCGAGCTGCTCGAAGTTCTGCACCAGATGGGCGCCGTCGAAGCGGCCGTGACCCAGATCGCTGGCCAGAGCCGTCATCCAGCTGCCCCCGAGAAGTCCGCCCGAATAACGCATGGGATTGTCACCGGCCCAGTACGACAGGGGCGCTCCGGCAACAATGATGGGCCCGAACAGCTCGGGCCAGACAGCGGCCGTCATCAGGATCTGCCAGCCCGCCTGGCAGTTGCCGATGACCGCCGGCTTGCCCTCACTCTCGGGGTGACGCTCGGCCACGCGACGCATGAACGCGGCCTCGGCACGCATCACATCTTCCACCGTTTGACCAGGTACGGGATCAGGCAGAAAACCGACGAAGTAGCAAGGGTGACCAGCCTCCAGCGCAGCACCGATCTCGCTGTGGGGCTTGAAGCCACCAATGCCCGGGCCATGCCCGGCACGCGGATCTATCACGACGAATGGACGCTTGGCGGGGTCGGCAGGCCGGTCTTCGGACGCCTGAATGCGCACCAGGCCATAGTTGACAGGTCTTGGGAGGTCCAGCCCCGACATCACGAGTTCCGCGGGGAAATGCAGCACGTTCGGCATCCTGGCCTCACGCTGGGCCCGGTACTGGTCGCCCACCTGCCGCTCGATGTCGGCATACAGCACGGCACGTTGAGCGGCGTCCACCGCATAGGCCCCGGCAGCCCTCCACCACGCAAAAGGATCAACAGACCCGTTGGTCGACGGACCGGCCCCGCTGGGTTTGCTCATGTCGTGCTCCCGAAGTCACAATCTTCTCGCTCAAGAAGATTCAAAAACAATAGCTCCCAGCGCTTTATGGTTCACCACAAAACGCCGAAAACATCGGATTTTTGCAATGGAGGGCCAGCTGACCAGCCGGCCCGCAGGCTGCAGCGCCGCCGTCTTTAGCTGAAGCTGCGCCAGCCTGTTGCCTACTTCTGCGGCGCTTTGCCGCTCTTGGCCTGAGCGGGGTCCTGAGTTGCCGGCGTCCAGGCCGACAGCCATTGCTTGAAGATGTCCTGCAGCGGCAAAGCGGGCAGATTGGACGCGCCGTCTGCACGCAGGGCCTCGGCCACAGATTTTTGCCAGGCCTCCAGGGCCTGCTGCAGACCGCTGGCAAAAGCCTGCTGGTTCTTGATCGCGATATCGCTGGCGCTCTTGGCATCGCTCATGCGGTCTTCGAGCCTGCGCATGAAAGCCTCGGCGGGCAGGCTGGCCAGTGATTGCCAGTCTTCGGCACGCAGCAGGCTTTGCAGTTCCGCCGTGGTTTCACTGATGCCTGCAGCACTGGTCTGCTGCGCGGCTGCCAGCCAGCGATGGCCACTTTCACGCATAAGCTGAGCGATGCGCAGTTGCAGCTCGGCATTGGCCTTGAACAGATTCAGGGGGGTCGCTTGAATGCTCATATCGTTCTCCCTATGGTGATGGTGGTGCCTATCGAGAGGCTGGCGGACCGTCCGGCATATCACCGTGACCAAACGGCTTTTGAAAACTCAATGCCCGAGCACGTACTGGCCCGGAGCGTCATACAAGGGCCCACCGCTCGTGCCGCCCATGCGCGGCGGGGCTGTCGGTGTGCCGGATCTGTTTTTGAGCCACTCGTCCCATGCCGGCCACCAGGAGCCCTGGCTCTGCTCGGCCTCTTGCTGCCACTGCTGGGCGACAATGTCCTGAGCGCCGACAGCCCGAGTGAGCAACTGATAGCGGCGTCGCGGATGGCCGGGCTCGCTGACAATGCCGGCGTTGTGGCCGCCACTCGTCAGCACAAAGGTGACTTCAGCCGCAGTGTGGTGGTGCAGCTTGAATACCGATTGCCAAGGCGCTACATGATCGGTGAGCGTTCCCACGCAGAAGATGGGCACTTGCAGATTGAGAAGCGAGACCGGCTTGCCATCGACCGGATAGCGGCTTTCACTGAGATCGTTATTCAGAAACAGACGGCGCAGGTATTGCGAGTGCATCCTGGCAGGCATGCGCGTGGCGTCGGCATTCCAGGCCATGAGATCGCTCATCGGTGCCCGCTCGCCCAGCAGGTATTGATTGACCATGCGCGACCACAGCAGATCATGGGAGCGCAGCATCAGGAATGCGCCCGCCATCTGATCGGCGCGCAGATAGCCTTGCTGGGCCATCTGGGCCTCAAGCAGGCTGACCTGCGCTTCGTCGATGAACAGCGCCAGCTCGCCGGGTTCGGTGAAATCGGTCTGCGCGGCCAGCAAGGTCATCGATGCCAGACGCTCGTCTCCATCGCGCGCCATCGCGGCTGCCGCAATGGCCAGCAAGGTTCCGCCCAGACAATAGCCTGCGGCATGCACCTTCTGCCCCGGCACGATGGCCGTGACGACATCCAGCGCCGCGCGCCAGCCCAGCTCGATATAGTCGTCCATGCCCAGATCTCGATCGCCGGCATCAGGGTTCTTCCAGGAGACGCAGAACACCGTATGCCCCTGATCGACCAGATACTTGATCAGCGAATTGTGTGGCGAAAGATCCAGGATGTAGTACTTCATGATCCAGGCCGGCATGATCAATACCGGCTCGGGATGGACCTTGTCGGTTGTCGGCGCGTACTGGATCAGCTCCATCAGTTGGTTGCGCACCACCACCTTGCCTGCGGTGACGGCCACATCGCGCCCCACCTGATACCCCTCGCAACCTGCAGGCGGCTTGTTTGCCAGCTGCGCATGCACATCTTCCATCAGGTACTGGAAGCCACGCACCAGATTCGCCCCGCCCTCTTTGACGGTACGTTCCAGAACTATCGGGTTGGTGGCAAAAAAATTCGCGGGCGAAAGCATATCCAGCCACTGCCTGCTCCAGAACCCGACCAGACGCTCGTGATGTCTTTCAACACCCGGAACACCTTGGACGGCGGCCTGCCACCAGCGCTGCTGAGCAGCAAAGCCCGCACTGATGACATTGAACGGCCATTGCCCCCATTCAGGAGCCTGAAAGAGACGCTCCGCCTCCTGCGTCTGTGGCCCGCCATAGCAAAGTCTGGCCCATTCCTCCAGCGCCAGCCCTGCCAGATCCAGACGCTTTCCCGGGCTGATGGCAAGATTGCCGGCCCAATCCATCCAGGCCTGCCATTGGGACTCGGGGGAAACCGACAGCCACTGCTGCGCCCACATCGCACGCACAGCTTGATCAAGCTGCTGGCTGGAACTGAACTGAGCTTCGGCCTCGCGGTCAACCATAGCGGCCCCTTTTTGCTGCATGGCAATAACGCAACATCTTATGCGCTGCAGAAGTTGTTGCATAGTCACGCCCTGCCGGGAGTTGAGCCACATCAAGCTCCCGCAGCCGGAAGCGAAACCGGCTCCAAACACCAGGCTGCTACAGCTAGAAGAACTCCGCAGCCTTGCCTGGATCAGGCCTTCCGCCGAAGCTATCGGCCATGGTTTGCAAGCTGAACGCACACCACCGCCTGCTGACGCATGCGGTACTGTTTTCTCATTGTGTGCAATAATGGAGAGCTTTTATGCGGAAAGTACACCGGACAGGCTGGTGCGGCTCCCGCACTTGACCAAAGGAAAGATCATGAAAGAAGGCATTCACCCCAATTACCGCGAAGTTCTGTTCGTTGACATGTCCAACGGCTTCAAGTTCGTGACACGTTCTTGCGTTTCCACCAAGGAAACCGAAAACTTCGAAGGTAAAGAGTACCCTCTGTTCAAGCTGGATACCACTTCTGAATCGCACCCCTTCTACACTGGCACACAAAAGTCGGTGGACAACATGGGTGGCCGCGTGGAGAAGTTCCGCAACCGCTTCGGCAAGAAGTAATTCTTACTTTTTTGCTGAAAAGGCAGCCCGGGCAACCGTGCTGCCTTTTTCTTTTTTGGGTGCCGCCCCACGGAATCCCAATGCTCCTATCATCGGAGCACCAAGCGCTTTGACTTCAAGCGCTTTCGCCTGATCTGGCCGTGCAAATTCGCACAGCCGCTACCGGATTGACTGCGTGAACCAGCCCACACCTGCCATCGTTGCCCAAAGCGCTGTACGCCGCCTGCCGCGCTGGGCCCTGCTTTTGCTGTGCCTGGCCTATGTGATTCCCGGCTTTGTCATGCGTGGCCCCTGGCGCTCCAACGATATGGAGGCCTTTGGCTATATGCGCGAGCTGGCGCTGGGCAAGACCGAGTGGCTGGCCCCCAAGCTCTCGGGCCTGGCTCCCAGCATGGACGGCCTGCTGCCCTACTGGCTGGGTGCCTTGTCCTTGCAGGGTTTCGAGTGGCTGCTTGGCGCCGAGATGGCGGCGCGCCTGCCCTTCATCGCCTTGCTGATCGTGACCCTGGGCGCCACCTGGTGGGGAGCCTATTACCTTGCACGCACCCCTGGGGCGCAGCCCGTGGCCTTTGCCTTTGGCGGGGAAGCCCAGCTGATCGACTATGCCCGCGCCATGGCCGATGCGGCTTTGCTGGCCCTGGTTGCCTGCCTGGGCCTGGCGCAGCTCTCGCATGAAACCACCAGCTATGTCACGCAGCTGGGCTGCACGGCGCTGCTGTTTTTTGCAGCGGCGGCCATGGCCTATCACCCCAGGAAGTCAGCCGCGGCACTGCTATTCGGCCTGCTGGGATTGGCCCTGAGCGGCGCCCCCACTCTTTCCGTGCTGTTCGGACTGGGTGGCAGCGTGATCGCCTTCACACAGCGCAGCTGGGGCGACAATCCCGGCCGCGCTCACCGTCAGGCCCGCGCCTGGGCCGCAGCCTGGCTGGCCGCCACGGTGCTCGCAGCAAGCCTGACCACGGCTCTGGATCAATGGGTCTGGCATCTGGTGGACTCGTTCAAGGACTGGGATGCCCTGCTGCAACTGCTGCTGTGGTTCTGCTGGCCTGCCTGGCCCCTGGCTTTGTGGACGCTGTGGGTCTGGCGCCGCCAGATTGCCTACCCCGGCCACAACCCGCATCTGTCCATCGCCCTGCTGTTTGCCACAGTCCCGGTGGCTGCCTGCCTGAGCAGCACCCCGGCCGATCGGGCACTGCTGCTGGGACTTCCCGCCATCGCCACCCTGGCCGCCTTCGCCCTGCCCACTTTCCGCCGCAGCATCAGCGCGCTGATCGACTGGTTCACGCTGCTGTTCTTTACGGCATCCGCGATTGCCATCTGGGTGGTCTGGCTGGCGTTTCAGACCGGATTCCCGCCCAAGATCGCCGCCAATATTGCGCGTCTGGCTCCGCAATTCGAGGCCAGCATCTCCTGGCCCACGGTCATCGTGGCGTTGATCGCCACTGCCGGCTGGTTTGTGCTGGTGATCTGGCGCACCTCGCGCAATCGTGCAGCCATCTGGAAGAGCCTGGTGCTTCCTGCCGGCGGCGCCACACTGAGCTGGGTGCTGCTGTCCACACTCTGGATGGAGCCGCTGGATCATGCTCGCAGCTATGAATTCCAGATGACACAGCTGGGTGGCGAACTCAAGCAGAACGGCGCCACAAGCTGCGTGCTGACCTACGGCCTGGGCCGTTCGCAGATTGCGGCCGTGCGCTACTACACCCATGTGGATACGGCACTATTGCGTCGCAGCAATCCCGGCGACTGCGGCTGGGCGCTGGTCGACGCAGACCGCTGGGCGGGCGATCACAATCGCAAGCTGCGCCAGGGCTGGAGCGAGGTCAGCCGCATCACCCGTCTGGCAGGCCAAAAGGAAGTCCTGGTACTGCTCAAGTACACCGGCCCCAAAGCCCCATGAAGGGCGAATTGCAGTACATAGGACGGCATGCGGGCACCGTGCTGGCCGGACAGCTGGCCGTCATGGCCTTTGGTACCACCGACACCATCGTGGCCAGCCGCTATTCCAACGATGCCGTGGCCGCCCTCTCCGTAGGGTCGGCCATTTTCATCAGCGTCTATGCCTCGCTGATGGGCATTTTTCAGGCTCTTCTGCCCTTGTGGTCCGAGCAGCGCGGCGCCGGTCAGCCCCTGGCCATAGGTCAATCGCTGCGCCAGTCCATGTATCTGTGCGCCATGGCCTGCGTGCTCGGCATGGCGGTGCTGCTCATGCCCGGTGCACTGCTGCACTGGACGGGCGTGCCCGATGCGCTGCAACTGGAGGTCAAGCGCTATCTCGCCGTACTGGCCTGGGGCTTGCCACCGGCGCTGCTGTTTCGCATCTACAGCGCGCTCAACCAGGCGCTAGGCCACCCCAAGCTGGTCACCTGGCTGCAACTCATCTCGCTGCTGATCAAGATCCCCTTGTCCATCTGGTTCACCTTTGGCGGGCTGGGGCTTGCGCCCCTGGGAGCAGTGGGCTGCGCACTGGCCACGCTGCTGGTCAACTACACCATGTTTGCCGTGGCTCTGTGGCTGATGCGCACTCAGGATTTCTATGCTCCGCTGGCGCTTTGGCAGAAGCTGGAGCGCCCTGACTGGCGGCAACTGGGCCATTTCTGCCGCCTCGGCATTCCTGCAGGCCTGGCCATTCTGGTGGAAGTCACCTCCTTCACCCTCATGGCCCTGTATGTGGCAAGGCAGGGCTCGCTCTCGTCCGCCAGCCACCAGATCGCCGCCAATCTGGCCGCCATCTGCTATATGGTGCCGCTGTCTCTGGCCATTGCGACCAGCGCCCGCGTCAGCTATTGGCGCGGCGCCGGTGACGAAGCCCAGGCCAGGACGCTGATTCAACAGTGTTTCAAGCTTGCTCTGTTCATCGGTATTGCGACAGCAGCTACGCTCTTGATCGCTCGCACCTGGATTGCAGACATCTACACCGACTCCCCGCGGGTGCTGGCAATGACGTCCTGGCTGCTGATCTGCGTGGCTGCATACCATGTGGCGGACTGCGTGCAGACCTATTGCATTTTCGTGCTGCGCTGCTATCGCGTGACCGTGGCGCCTCTGGTGATCTATTGCCTGCTGCTGTGGGGCGGCGGCCTGGGCCTTGGCTACTGGCTGACCTACCGATGGCAAGCAGCCGAAGGCTGGCTGGACTGGCAGGCCACGCCCATGCCCTTCTGGGTTTGCAGCGCGGCAGCCCTGTTTGTCACGGCCATGGCCTTCAGCAGCATTTTGCACAGAGCCATACGACCTCCTAAGCCGCAGACCCAGCCTGGAGCCTCCTAGTGAGAAAGTGCCTTGGCAGGCGCTTCAGCAACTGCCCGCACACGGCTGGGCGGGAAGGTGACGGCGAATTCCGAACCCTTGCCCAGCTCACTCTCAATACTGAGCCTTGCGCCATGCCGCTGCAGCACATGCTTGACGATGGCCAGCCCCAGGCCGGTGCCGCCCGTGTCACGTGAGCGGCTGCGATCCACGCGATAAAAGCGCTCCGTCAGGCGCGACACATGCTTTTCGTCGATGCCAGGGCCGGAGTCCTTGACGGCAAAGCGGGCCGATCCATCGGGCAGCAGTTGCCAGCGCACATCGATCTGCCCGCCAGCCGGCGTGTAGCGCATGGCATTGGCCAGCAGATTAGAAAACGCACTGTGCAGCTCTGCACTCGCGCCTGCCAGATCTCCGGCCTGCCGCAGCGCCTGCTCATCAGGAAAGTTCAGCACATGGGGTTTGGCCTGCTTGCGCGTCAAGGCATTGGACAGGCCACGAGCCTCGTTCTCACAGCGATTGAGCAGTTGCGCCACCGACACCCAGTCATTGTTGCTGGGCAGCGGGCTTCCCTCCAGGCGCGACAGGGTCAGCAAGTCTTCCACCAGATGCTGCATGCGCTCGGCCTGCTGGGCCATCAGCTCCAGATAGCGCCTGCGCTCGTCTTCCTCGAGCGGCAGGTTCTGCAGGGTCTCGACAAAACCGGCCAGCACGGTCAGAGGCGTGCGGATTTCGTGCGAGACATTGGCCACGAAGTCGCGGCGCATGGCCTCGGCCTGCTCCAGCGCCGTCACATCGCGCGCCAGCAGCAGCTTGCGCCCTTCACCGTAGCCGTAGAGCTGCACCGACAGCTTGACCGGCCGCGAAGGTGTGCTTTCGCGCCCCTGCATGACCAGATCATGACTGAAGTCCTGCGCTGCAAAATAGGCACTGAACTGAGGATCTCGCACCAGATTACCGATGCTTTGCAGCACATCGCGCTCGGCATCAAAGCCGAACTGCTTGGCGGAAATCTGATTGCACCATTCGATGCGGCCCTGTGCATCGAGCAGGACCACGCCATTGGGACTGGCCTGCAAGGCAGACAGAATGTCATTGAGCCGCTGGTCGCCCTGCTGCACCTGCTGCACGCTCTGGCGAATCCAGCGGCGCATGCGCACGCTGGCCTCGCCCCAGATCCCTGCCAGATTGGGCACTGCGCCCAGCTCCGACTGGCGCAGCCAGTGCAGCAGCCGCGCGCCATTCCAGCTGTCCACCAGCCACCATATCCAGCCGCCGATCAAGGCGCCCGTCATGGCCGCCACGCATTGCTGCAGCACCGTCGCACCGGGTGCAACGAGATAGGCCCACAGCAGCCATACCACCACGGCTGCCGCGACCTGAGAAGCCAACAATCGAAAACCACGCCACCCCATATTTGCTTTCAGTTGTGATTTTTGACGACCCAGCCAGGCCGGGCCGAGGTTCGGGGGGGAAATGCTGTCAGGCCATGGCCTGGGCGCTGAAACGGTAGCCCGCACCGCGCACGGTCTCAATCAGAACACCCGCCACGCCCAGCGATTCTCGCAAGCGCTTGACGTGCACGTCCACGGTGCGCTCTTCAATGAAGACATGATCGCCCCAGACCTTGTCGAGCAACTGCGCACGGCTGTGCACGCGCTCGGGGTGCTTCATCAGATAGTTGAGCAGCTTGAACTCGGTGGGACCGATCTTGAGCAGATCGCCCTGCCAGCTCACGCGGTGGGCCGCGGCATCCAGCACCAGCTCGCCAATGCTGACCTTGTCCTGCACCTGTTCAGGCGCACGGCGGCGCAGCACGGCACGAATGCGGGCCAGCAGCTCCTGGGTGGAGAAAGGCTTGGTGATGTAGTCATCCGCACCGGCATCCAGTCCCGCCACCTTGTCGGGCTCGTCGCCACGCGCCGTCAGCATGAGAATGGGCACGGCCTTGGTGCGGCTGTCGGCACGCCATTTGCGAGCCAGAGACAGACCGCTGGCCCCGGGCAGCATCCAGTCGAGCAAAATCACGTCGGGCAGCACGGCATCAAGCTCGCGCTGCGCCGAAACGCCGTCTTCCGCCCAGACGGGCTGGAAGCCGTTATGCCTCAAATTGACCGCGATCAACTCTGCAATCGCAGGTTCGTCCTCCACGATGAGGACCATGGGCATCTTCTTCATCCCTGAGTAGCCTCCGTCTTACAACACCGCAGATTCGATTTCAGCCATGGTCTGATGGCGCACATCCTTGCCCTCGACCAGGTAGATGATCAGCTCGGCCACGTTCTTGGAGTGGTCGCCGATACGCTCGATGGCCTTGGCCAGGAACAGCAGGTCCAGGCTGGCGGAGATGGTGCGCGGATCTTCCATCATGTAGGTGATGAGCTTGCGCACAAAGCCGTCGAACTCTTCGTCGATCAGGTCGTCTTCACGCAAGATGGCCACTGCCGCCTTGGTGTCCAGTCGTGCGAAGGCATCCAGGGTCTTGCGCAGCAGCTCGGAAGCCATCTGTGCCGCCATGCGCAATTCGCCGCTGGGCAGCGAACGGGCAGCGCCGCTTTCGATGATGGACTTGACCATGCGCGCCATCTTGCAGGCTTCGTCGCCCATGCGCTCCAGGTTGGCCGTGGCCTTGGAGAAGGCGATCAGCAGGCGCAGGTCGCGGGCCGTGGGCTGGCGGCGCGCAATGATGGACGACAGCTCATGGTCGATCTCGACCTCCATGGCGTTGACGCGCTGCTCGGTGCTGATGACCTGCTCAACCGCTTCGGTGCTGAAGCTGGTCAGTGCGTAGACGGCATTGCTGATCTGCGACTCGACCAGACCGCCCAGCTCCATGACGCGTGCCGAGACACGATTGAGTTCGGAGTCGAACTGCGTGGACAAATGTTTTTCTGTCATTTTTAAGTCCTTAGCCGAAGCGGCCTGTGATGTAGTCTTCCGTTTCCTTGCGCTGGGGCTTGAAGAACATTTTTTCGGTGTCGCCAAACTCCACCAGATCCCCCAGATACATATAGGCCGTGTAGTCGCTGCAACGGGCGGCCTGCTGCATGTTGTGTGTCACGATGACCACGGTGTAGTCGTTCTTCAGCTCCGCGATCAGCTCCTCGATCTTGGCCGTGGAGATGGGGTCCAGCGCCGAGCAGGGCTCGTCCAGCAGCAGCACTTCGGGCTTGATGGCAATGCCGCGAGCGATGCACAGACGCTGCTGCTGACCGCCCGACAGACCCGAGCCGCTTTGCTGCAGCTTGTCCTTGACTTCGTTCCACAGTGCTGCCTTGCGCAGCGCCCACTCCACGCGGTCGTCCATGTCCGAGGCGTTGAGATTCTCGAACAGCTTCACGCCGAAAGCGATGTTGTCATAAATGGACATGGGGAACGGCGTGGGCTTCTGGAACACCATGCCGACCTTGGCACGAATCAGTGCCACATCCTGCTTGCTGGTCAGCAGATTGTCGCCGTCCAGCATGATCTGACCTTCGGCGCGCTGCTCGGGATAGAGCTCGAACATGCGGTTGAAGGTGCGCAGCAGCGTGGACTTGCCGCAGCCCGAGGGACCGATGAAGGCCGTGACCTTCTTCTCGGGAATATCGAGATTGATGTTCTTCAGCGCGTGAAACTTGCCGTAGTAGAAGTTCAGGTCGCGCACGGCCAGCTTGATGTTGGCGGGAGCAGTGATTGCAGTCATGATCTTGAACTTTCGAATTATTTCTGGCGGGTGATGAAACGCGCCAGGATATTCAGACCCAGCACAGCCACAGTGATGAGGAAGACACCGGCCCAGGCCAGTTGCTGCCAGTTCTCATACGGGCTCATGGCAAATTTGAAGATGGTGACCGGCAGGCTGGCCATGGGCTTGCTCATGTCGGCATTCCAGAACTGGTTGTTCAGCGCCGTGAACAGCAGCGGAGCGGTCTCGCCTGCAATACGAGCCACTGCCAGCAGCACACCGGTGATCACGCCGGCGCGGGCTGCGCGCAAGGTCACCATGATGATGACCTTCCACTTGGGCGTACCCAGCGCATAAGCTGCTTCACGCAGGCTGGCGGGAACCAGCACCAGCATGTTTTCCGTGGTGCGGATGACCACGGGAATCACGATCAGCGCCAGCGCGATCACGCCGGCCATGCCGGAGAAGCTCTTGAAGCGCACCACCACCACGGTATAGACAAACAGACCGATGACGATGGAGGGTGCCGACAGCAGAATGTCGTTGACGAAGCGGGTGGTGGAAGCCAGCCAGCCTTTTTTGTCGTACTCGGCCAGATAGACCCCGGCCATCACGCCGATAGGCGTGCCCACGAAAGTGGCCAGCGCCACCATCATCAGCGAGCCCCAGATGGCATTGGCAATACCGCCCTCCTCGTTGGGAGGAGGCGTCATCTGCGAGAACAGTGCGAAGTTCAGACCGCCCAGGCCCTGGCGAATGGTTTCCCAGAGAATCCAGACCAGCCAGAACACGCCAAACAGCATGGCTGCCATGGACAGGGTCAGCGCGACCTGATTGAGGCGCTTGCGCTTGTTGTACTTGGCCTGACGCACCGCAGCCAGATCGGCTGCGTCGAGCATTTTGGTGGAGGTGGAGGTCGGGCTCATGAGCGGGCTCCTTCGTTCTTCTGCAGACGGTTGAGCAGCAGCTTGGAGCAGGCCAGCACCACGAAGGTGATGAAGAACAGCACCAGACCCAGATAGATCAGCGACGCCTGATGCAGGCCCTCGCCCGCTTCGGCAAACTCATTGGCCAGCGCCGAAGTGATGCTGTTCGCAGCCTCGAACACGGACAGGGAATTGAGCTGGTTCATGTTGCCGATCACAAAGGTCACGGCCATGGTCTCGCCCAGTGCACGACCCAGGCCCAGCATGACGCCGCCCAGCACGCCGGTCTTGGTATAGGGCAGCACCACTTTCCAGACCACTTCCCAGGTCGTGGAGCCCAGACCGTAGGCCGACTCCTTGAGCAGCGCCGGCGTGACTTCGAACACATCGCGCATCACGGAGGCGATGAAGGGGATGATCATGATGGCCAGAATGATGCCGGCCGACAAAATACCGATACCCACGGGAGGGCCGGAAACAAAAGCGCCCAGATAGGGCACACCGGTCAGCAGGTTCTGCAGGGGCTGCTGCACATAGGTGGCCAGCACGGGGCCGAACACCATCAGGCCCCACATGCCGTAAACAATGGAGGGAACTGCGGCCAGCAACTCGATGGCAGTGCCCAGAGGGCGCTTGAGCCAGGCGGGCGAGAGTTCCGTCAGAAACAGGGCAATGCCGAAGCTCACGGGCACTGCAATGATGAGCGCGATGGCCGAAGTGGCCAGCGTGCCGTAAATCATGACCAGACCGCCGTATTGATCCTGCACGGGGTCCCAGACACTGCTGGTCAGAAAGCTCAGACCATATTCGGAGATGGCGGGCCAGGCGCCGAAGATCAGCGAAACCATGATGGCCAGCAGCAGCACCAGCGTCAAAATTGCTGCGCTGCGTGCCAGGCCACCAAACAAACGATCCGCCATACGTCCCGAGATCATCGGAGCACGTGGCGGAGAGGGAGAGCGTCGCTTGGCGGCATCGGTGGGGGCTGCAGCCAGCGAACTGGAGGGCGACGTAGTGGACACGTGAGCGCCTTTATTCGCAAAGGGTTGAAACAAGCAGCGAACATACCGTCCGGCACGGCAGCCCGCTGCTCACTGATGACACGAAATTACTTGGAAACAACCTTGCCCGAAGCGTCCTTGATGTCGTTCCAGGACTTGTAGATCACGTTCTTGACTGCGTCGGGCATGGGCACATAGTCCAGGTCGGCGGCAGTCTTGTCACCTTGCTTGTAAGCCCAGTCGAAGAACTTCAGCGAGGTGGCGGCCTGAGCAGGCTTTTCCTGAGTCTTGTGCATCAGGATGAAGGTTGCCGAGGTGATGGGCCAGGCGTTCTTGCCGGGCTGGTTGGTCAGAATCTGGTAGAAGCTCTTGGCCCAGTCAGCGCCAGCAGCAGCTGCCTTGAAGGTCTCGTCGTCAGGAGAGACAAAAGCGCCTTCCTTGTTCTGCAGCTGTGTGTAGGTCAGCTTGTTCTGCTTCACATAGGCGTACTCGACATAGCCGATGGAGTTGGGCAGGCGCCCCACGAAGGCGGCAACGCCTTCGTTACCCTTGCCGCCGGCACCGGTGGGCCAGTTCACGGCCTTGCCCTCGCCCACTTTTTCCTTCCACTCGGCATTGACCTTGGAGAGGTAGTTGGTGAAGCCGAAGGTGGTGCCGGAGCCGTCAGCGCGGCGCACGGGAGCGATAGCGGCGTCAGGCAGCGCCACACCGGGGTTCAGAGCCGTGATGGCGGGGTCATTCCACTTGGAGATCTTGCCCAGGTAGATATCGCCCAGCACCTGGCCCGACAGCTTCAGCTGGCCGGGAGCCACGCCCTTGATGTTGACCACGGGAACAATGCCGCCGATCACGGTGGGAAACTGAACCAGACCCTTCTTGGCCAGTTCGTCATCCTTCAGGGGTTCATCGGAAGCACCGAAGTCCACGGTCTTGGCTTCGATCTGCTTGACACCGGCGCTGGAACCCACGGACTGATAGTTAATCTTGACGCCGGTGGCCTTGTGATAGTCGGCAGCCCACTTGGAATACAGAGGAGCCGGGAAGCTCGCACCGGCACCTGTGGCTTCCTGGCTGGCGTTGGCAATACCCGCTGCAGACAGAGCACCAGCCACCAGAACGTGAATCAAGGACAACTTCATGAAACGACCTCTTAGGGTTGAAAGATTCGATGGAGTGAACTTTAAAAACCTTTTATGACAAGGTCGTGACATGAAAATTTCAAGGCGCAACCGAGTGAAAGAGCTCCAAAGCGGTCATGCGAGTGTCATATTTCATTCGCAAACTGCTGAGCCTTGACCCGCAGACCCGGCCCGGGTAACAGCTTGTCGCAAGGCTGGAGTCTGATCGCCGGCAATGTATGACATAGTCTGTCACACAGCGTGAGCACACTCTGGCGGCCCAACCCGGCAAATACCTGCAAATACCTGACTTGGCAGAGGTTGAACCCCACGCCCCGCAAGCTCGATGACGGCCCGTATTGCATATTCCACTGCCCGGTGCATGTGTCGCCTGTTCCATCACGCTCATGCTCTGCCCGTGCCCCAACCCGCATAACAACAACGCATTGATTGGCTCAGAAATGGCTCCTGAATCGCTGCTTGCCGCCGTAGACCTTGGTTCCAATAGCTTTCGCCTTGAAATAGGCCGCATCGGCTCGCATCAACGCATCGAGCGTGTGGAATACCTCAAGGAAACCGTGCGCCAGGGCAATGGCCTGAACTCGCGCCAGGAACTCTCCCGCGAAGCCATGGAGCGCGGCTGGGAGTGCCTGGCTCGCTTTGGCGAACGCCTCAGGGGCTTTGATGCCTCGCATGTCCGCGCTGTAGCCACCCAGACCCTGCGCGAGGCACTGAATGCCGACGAATTCGTGACGCGTGGAAGCCAGTTGCTGGGCTTTCCCATCGAAGTCATTGCCGGCGAGGAGGAAGCCCGGCTGATCTATCGCGGCGTGGCCAGTTCGCTGCCGCCCAGCCAGCAAAAACGCCTGGTCATCGACATTGGCGGACGTTCCACCGAAATCATCATCGGCCAGCACAGCCAGCCACTGCAAGTGGCATCGTTCGCACTGGGCAGCGTCTCCTGGAGCAGCCGTTTCTTCAGCGACGGCGCACTGAACAAGACCAACTTCCAGGCCGCCGTTGCCGCCGCCAAGCAACGCCTGACCCAGGCCCAGTTCGCCTACCCGGGCACGGCCTGGGACTGCGCCTATGCATCCTCCGGCACGGCCAACGCCGTGGCGGACGCTCTCACGGCCCAGGGCCTGGACGGGCAGGTGATCACGCCCGCCAAGCTGCGCTACCTCTACGAGCTGCTGCTGGACATCGGTCATGTGGAGCGCCTGCGCATGCCGGGCCTCAAGGAAGATCGCCGCCCGGTGGTCGCAGGCGGCATCAGCGTGATGATGGCCGTGGTCGACCTGTTGGGCATTACCGAGCTGGAAGTTGCACAGGGCGCACTGCGCCAGGGAGCTTTGCACGACCTGCTCGACCATGAGCCCCCTGCCGACAAGGAAGCCGCGGAAGTCGGCGCACTGCAACTGGACTTCGGCGTGGACGTACCCCATGCCCAGCGCGTTCAGCGCATTGCCACCCAGCTGTGCCAGCAAATCCTGCCCGCAGAAGCCGCGCCGCTGAGCACTCAGGCCCTGGCCATTGCCGCGCAACTGCACGAGGTGGGCATGCGCGTGGCTCTGAGCGACTATCACCGCCACGGCGCCTACATTGTCGAGCATTGCGGCCTGGCCACCTGGGAGCCCGAGCTGCGCCAGCACATCTGCCAGCTGGTGCTGGGTCACCAGGGCAAGCTGCGCAAGCTGGAGGACGCCATCGAAGAGCCGCAGCTGGCCCTGCCGCTGATGGCACTGCGCATTGCCGTGCAGTTGAGCCATACCCGCCGCGACCCTGACATGCAGGGCATGCAGATCAAGCGTTCGGGCTCGGAATGCAAGCTCTCCACACCTTCGGGCTGGATGCTGACCTACCCGCAATCCGCCCGCCTGCTCGAGGAGGAAGCCATGGCCTGGAGCAAGACGCCCTGGAGCCTCAAGCTGCAGCTGCGCTGATATCACCTGCCAGGCCGCCGCGGCCTGCAAAAGGTAAAGGGACTGCGAGGCAGTCCCTTTTTTTGCTCTGAAAGCCCTTCAAAAAGATAGCTGCAAGCAACTGTCAAACATTGATTTCAATACTAAAAATATCTGAAAACATTGCATATCAGGCGCAAGGCGCTCCTCTTTTCAGAGTATTCAAACGCTCTTGCCGCCATAGCGCACCATCAGGGCCTGCTGGGCGCCCTTGCCCTCCAGCGGACGCGCGGGCTTCTGGTAAACGCCCGAGGCATCCAGCGTCCAGGCATCGCGGTCGTCGCCCAGATAGGCCACCAGGCACTCGTCGATCACACGCTGGCGCAGCTTTTTGTCAAGCACCGGCCAGGCCAGCTCCACGCGGCTGAGCATATTGCGATTCATCCAGTCGGCACTGGACAGCAGCAGCTCTTCTTCCTGGCCCCAGGCAAAGTAGAAGACGCGTGAATGCTCCAGAAAACGGCCGATGATGGAGCGCACGCGGATATTGTCCGTCACGCCCGGGCGCTGCGCCGGCAACATGCATGAGCCGCGCACGATGAGATCGATCTGCGCGCCCTTGCGGCCGGCCTCGACCAGGGCGCGAATCAGGGGCTCGTCGGTCAGCGCATTCATCTTGAGCACCATGCGTGCCTTCTCGCCCCGCGCCGCTGCGGCGGCCACCAGGCCGATCAGCTCCAGCATGCGGTTTTGCAGATGGAACGGCGCCATGACCAGCTTTTGCAGCTTGGGCATGGTGTTATGGCTGGACAGGTGGCGAAATACCGCATCCATATCGGCCGTGATCTCGTCATCGCAGGTCAGCTGGCTGATGTCGGTGTAAAGGCGCGCGCTGCGGGCGTTGTAGTTGCCCGTGGACAGATGGGCATAGCGCTTGAGCTGGTTGTTGCGCTTTTCACGGCGCGTGATGAGCAGCATCTTGGCATGGGTCTTGAGGCCGACCACGCCATACACCACCTGCACGCCCAGCGACTCCAGCTTTTCCGCCCAGTTGATATTGGCCTCTTCATCAAAGCGCGCCTTGAGCTCCAGCACGGCCAGCACCTCTTTGCCGCGGCTCACGGCCTCGGCCAGCAGGCTCATGATCTCGGAGTCGGTGCCCGTGCGGTAGATGGTCTGCTTGATGGCCAGCACTTGCGGATCGTTCACGGCCTCGCGCAGCAACTCCAGCACGCCATCGAAGCTCTCGAATGGCTGATGGATGATGATGTCGCTCTTGCGCATCTGCGCCAGGATGGATCGGCCTGGCACGAGCTGCGTGGGCCAGGCCGGCTTCCACTTGGGAAACAGCAGGGCCGGGTCGTCGACCAGATCGATCAGCTGCATCTGGCGCACCAGATTCACCGGCCCCTTGACGCGGAACAGCGCCTCGGCCGGCAGGCCGTATTGCTCCAGCAGCAGGTCAGAGAGCACCACAGAGCAGGACGAGGACACCTCCAGACGCACGGCCTGACCGTAATGGCGATGGTGCAGGCCCTGGCGCAGGGCCATGCGCAGATCCACCACATCGTCCTCGTCCACGGCCAGATCGGAGTGGCGGGTGACACGGAACTGCGAGAACTCCGACACTTCGCGCCCCGGGAACAGCTCGGCCAGATGGGCACGCACCACGCTGGAGATGCTGACAAACAGCTTTTGCTTGCCCGAGATCTTCTCGGGCAGACGGATCAGGCGCGGCAAGGCACGCGGCACCTTGACGATGGCCACTTCATTGGCCCTCCCGAAGGCATCCACGCCATTGAGGCGCACGATGAAATTCAAGGCCTTGTTGGCGACCTGCGGGAAGGGATGCGACGGATCCAGCCCCACCGGCATCAGCAGGGGCTGCACCTCGCGCATGAAGTACTCGCGCACCCATTTGCGCTGCGCCACGCTGCGCTCGCCGTGAGAAACCAGGCGAATCGCATGCTTGTCGAACGCGGGAATGATGGACTGGTTATAGAGCTGGTACTGCTTGGCCACCAGGCCGTGGGCCGTGGTCATCAGTCGCTCGAAGCTGGCGCGCGAGTACGGCCCCTGTTCATCACCGACCTTGGCGGCCGAGACATGAGGTGCACAGCGCACCTCGAACCACTCGTCGAGATTGGAAGACACGATGCACAGATAGCGCAGGCGCTCGAGCAGCGGCACATCCTCGCGCTCGGCCCAGTTCAGCACGCGCTCATTGAAGACCAGAATGCTTTGATCGCGGTCCAGCAGCTCCAGAGTCGGCTCGATCACAGGCGGCATGGCTACCTCGTTCTTGGACGCCGCTCGGCGTCGGCGCGGCGCTTTTGCAGGGGCCGGTGTCGCAGCGTCAGAAACGGCACCGGGCACACCATGGTGCCCGGCCGCCCCGGCTTGCGCAACTGCAGCCGGCTCGCTCGCGCAGTTGTCGACCGCTGTCGTGACGGGAGGCACAAGCGAGATATGCGCCAGACCCAGGGATGCAGGTCCCGCCTCATGCGCCTGACTATCGGTCTGCGAGGTCACTGGGGAAACTGCAGCCGGATCCTGCCCTGAAGATGAAGTGATGGAAGTGGAAAAAAAAGAGTCAGAACCAGATACGGATTGGGACATGTGGCAGCAGCCTGCGAAAGCTTGAAGCGCCCCTGAGGGCATGTCCGCAGTCTGCCCATGGTTTATGACAATTAGATGACCAAAAGATGACTGTCATCGTTGTTCATGACAGTCATCAGGGTTTGCGCAGCTTCAGCTGGCCCTGACCACCTCGGCGAGACGCTCGGCACAGTTGCTGGCCATGTCCGCACTCCTGGCCTCGACCATGACTCGCACCAGGGGCTCGGTACCGCTGGGACGGATCAGCACACGGCCGTCGCTGCCCAGCAGCTTTTCAACCGCTGCCTGCTCACCTGGCAGCTTGGCGTTGCACTTCCAGTCCTGGCCAGGCTGCAAGCGCACATTGATCATGACCTGGGGGAACAGCTTCACGGACTCCAGCCACTGGGCAATGGTCTTCTTCGAGCGCACGCAGGCTTGCAGCACCTGCAGTGCACTGACCAGGCCGTCACCGGTCGTGTGCTTGTCCAGCGCCAGCAGGTGGCCCGAGCTTTCGCCGCCCAGCTGCCAGCCCTTGGCATTGAGCGCCTCCAGAACATAGCGGTCTCCCACCTTGGCACGGACAAAACCCACGCCCTGCTCCTTGAGCGCCTGCTCCACCGCCATATTGGTCATCAGGGTTCCCGCCACGCCGCTGACTACGTCGCCGCGAGCCAGACGATCGGCCGCCATGAGATAGAGCAGCTCGTCGCCGTTGTAGAGACGGCCTTGCGCATCGACCAGTTGCAGACGGTCGGCATCGCCGTCCAGCGCCACGCCATAGTCGGCATTGTTGGCACGCACCGCCCTCACCAGCGCTTCGGGATGGGTCGCGCCAACTCCCTCGTTGATGTTCAGGCCGTCCGGGGAGCAGCCGATTTCCACCACATTGGCACCCAGCTCGTGAAAGACCTTGGGAGCAATCTGATAGGCCGCGCCATGGGCCGCATCCACTACGATCTTCAGGCCCCGCAACGACAGGCTGTGATCGAAAGTGCTTTTGCAGAACTCGATATAACGGCCGGCGGCATCGGCCAGACGTCGCGCCTTGCCCAAAGAGGCTGAATCCACCCAGACGGGGTCTTCCTTGAGAGCGGCCTCCACATCCTCTTCCCAGGAATCAGGCAGCTTGGTGCCCTCGGCACTGAAGAACTTGATGCCGTTGTCATAAAACGGGTTGTGGCTGGCGCTGATCACCACCCCCAGGCTGGCGCGCTGGGCACGCGTCAGATAGGCCACGCCCGGTGTCGGCAAGGGGCCAAGCAACATGACATCGACACCGGCAGAGTTGAAGCCCGACTCGAGCGCGCTCTCCAGCATGTAGCCAGAGATGCGGGTGTCCTTGCCGATCAGCACCAGAGGGCGCTCTTGCGTGCGACGCAACACGCGCCCCACGGCATGTGCCAGGCGCAGGGCAAAGTCAGGCGTGATGGGCGACTTGCCCACCGTGCCGCGAATCCCGTCGGTGCCGAAATACTGTCGTGCCATATTCTCGTTGTCCTTTTTAGATTCAATACTCAGTCATCAGGCCTGCAGCGCTTGCGCATCATGCATGGCCTGCCAGACTGCCAGCGCAGCCACCGTATCCTTCACATCGTGGACACGCACAATTTTGGCCCCACGCTCGACCGCCAGCAATGCCGCCGCGACGCTGGGCACCATGCGCTGATCCACAGGCAGGCCGGTCACCTGCCCCAGAGAGCCCTTGCGCGACCAACCCGCCAGCAAGGGGAAGTCTAGGCCCAGCAGCTCACGCTGATGTGCAAGCAAGGCAAAATTTTGTACCACGCTCTTGCCGAAACCAATACCGTAATCCCAGGCGATGCGGGAGCGAACAACGCCTGCATCGAGCAAAGGCTGAGTCACCTGCAGCAGAAAGTCCCGAACCTGAGCCACGGCATCGCCCTCCATATGCTCCAGGTGCATGTCTTGCGGGGTCTTGTGCATATGCATCAGGCACACGCCACAGCTGGCGTGCCTGCTCACCACCTCGAAGGCACCGGGCTGGCGCAGCGCCCAGATGTCGTTGATGATGTCCGCCCCCAGATCCAGAGACGCGGCCATGACTTCGGGCTTGTAGGTATCGATGGAGATGGGCACGTTGAGCTTGACGGCTTCACGCAGCACGGGCAGAACGCGAGCCAGCTCGTCTTCGAGACTCACAGCAGGCGACCCCGGCCTGGTGGACTCGCCACCTATATCCAGAATATGCGCCCCTTGCTCCAGAAGCAGCTCCGCATGGGCCATGGCCTGGGATACACCGGCATGCCTGCCTCCGTCCGAAAAGGAATCCGGGGTCACATTCACGATGCCCATGACCTGAGGCTTGTCGAGCTGCAAGAGAAAACGCGAGGTTTGCCACTGTTGCGACATAAATCTTCCGATATCTGAGAGTGCAAAAACAAAAGGCCCCTGAGGGACCTTTTGTGTGTGAGGCTTGGCGCTCAAGCCGTAGTCGGTGAGGGCTCGGCATTCGATGCGGGATTGCCTCCCGAGGAATTGCCACCATCCGACGAGGGTGGGTTGCGAGGCGTCCAGTCCTTGGGAGGACGAGGCTCCTTGCCCGCCATGATGTCGTTGAGCTGCTCGGCGTCAATCGTCTCCCAGTCCAGCATGGCCTTGGCCATGGCATGCATCTTGTCGCTGTTGTCTTCGATCAGCTTGCGCGCCAGAGCATATTGCTCGTCGATGATGCGACGCACTTCGTCGTCCACCTTCTGCATGGTGGACTCGGACAGATTGGAGCCACGGCTGAAGGTACGGCCCAGGAAAGGTTCGCCTTCCTGCTCGGAATAGACCATGGTGCCCAGGGCATCGCTCATGCCGTAGCGCGTCACCATGTCACGGGCGATCTGGGTCGCGCGCTCGAAGTCGTTGGACGCACCAGTCGTCATCTGGTTCATGAACACTTCTTCGGCGATACGGCCACCAAACAGCATGGCGATCTGGTTGAGCATGTACTCCTTGTCATAGGAGTAGCGGTCCTTCTCGGGCAGGCTCATGGTCACGCCCAGCGCACGGCCGCGCGGGATGATGGTGACCTTGTGCACGGGATCGCACTTGGGCAGCAGCTTGCCGATGAGGGCATGGCCGGCTTCATGGTAGGCCGTGTTGCGGCGCTCTTCCTCGGGCATGACCATGGTCTTGCGCTCGGGGCCCATGATGATCTTGTCCTTGGCCTTCTCGAAGTCCTGCATCTCCACAGTGCGCGCATTGCGGCGTGCCGCCATCAGAGCCGCTTCGTTGCAGAGGTTGGCCAGATCGGCGCCCGACATGCCGGGCGTGCCGCGCGCGATGATGGCGGGGTTCACGTCCTGGCCCACGGGAATCTTGCGCATGTGCACGTTCAGGATCTGCTCGCGGCCGCGGATATCGGGCAGCGTCACATAGACCTGACGGTCGAAACGACCGGGGCGCAGCAAGGCCGCATCCAGAATGTCGGGGCGGTTGGTTGCCGCCACCACGATCACACCGAGGTTGGTCTCGAAACCGTCCATCTCGACCAGCATCTGATTCAGTGTCTGCTCGCGCTCGTCGTTGCCGCCGCCCATGCCGGCACCGCGCTGGCGACCGACGGCGTCGATTTCGTCGATGAAGATGATGCAAGGCGCATTCTTCTTGGCGTTCTCGAACATGTCGCGCACGCGGGCCGCGCCCACGCCGACGAACATTTCAACGAAATCGGAACCCGAGATCGAGAAGAAAGGCACCTTGGCTTCGCCCGCGATGGACTTGGCCAGCAGCGTCTTGCCGGTACCGGGAGGGCCGACCAGCAGCAGACCGCGGGGAATGCGGCCGCCGAGCTTCTGGAACTTGTTGGGGTCCTTGAGGAAGTCCACGACTTCCTTGACTTCTTCCTTGGCCTCATCGGCACCAGCCACGTCGGCAAAGGTGACGGTATTGCTGTTCTCGTCGAGCATGCGCGCCTTGGACTTGCCGAAGCTGAAGGCGCCGCCCTTGCCGCCACCCTGCATCTGGCGCATGAAGTACACCCATACGCCGATCAACAGCAGCATGGGGCCCCAGCTCACGAGCAGCGTCATGAGCAGCGAGCCTTCTTCACGTGGCTTGACGTCGAACTTGACGTTGTTGTTGATCAGGTCGCCCACCAGACCGCGATCGAGGTAGGTGGCCGTAGTGCGGATCTTGCGGTCATCGGTGGTGGTGGCTACGACCTCGGTACCGCCAGCACCTTCCTGAATGGTGGCACTCTTGATACGGTTGTTGCGCACTTGCTCCAGGAATTCCGAGTAGCCAACATGAGAGGCACCGCCAGCACCTCGGGTGTCAAACTGTTTGAACACCGTAAACAGCACCATGGCGATGACCAGCCAGACGGCGACTTTTGAAAACCACTGATTGTTCAAGCGGGGCTCCAATGGAATATTCAGACGTAAAGGCCCGGAGGGGACTCCAGACCTAGTTGAGGTTCATTTTAGGTGTTTCAAGCGCCAAAGACGCCTATTTCCCCCTATAGCGGCCATAGGCAAGGTACGGCCCAGCAGGCAATCGGCCCTAAGCCTGTGTTTTATCAAGGCTTTGCGCTATCAGTTTCACTGGTTTGCTGCAGCAAGGCATGAGGTCAAATGCCCCTATGCGAGCCGGCAACTCCGTCAAGAGCCCTGCTTGAGACCCATCCCCACCAGGAAAATCTCGGCAGACCGGTCGCGCGATGCCTTGGGCTTGATGGGCTTGACCACCTTGAAGGTCTGCTTGAACAGATCCACCAGCTCGTTATAGCCGCTGCCGTGAAAAAGCTTGACCACCAGCGCGCCCTCGGGCTTCATGTTGTTGATCGCAAAATCGACGGCCATCTCGATGAGCACCGCAACCCGCGCCCCGTCCGTGGCACCATGGCCCGACAGATTGGGCGCCATGTCCGAGACCACCACGTCGGCCTTGCCGCCGCCCATGGCCTCTTCCAGCTGCGCCAGCACCGCCTCCTCACGAAAGTCGCCCTGGATGTAATGCACGCCCTCGATGGGCTCCATGGGCAGCAGGTCCAGCGAGATGATGCGGCCATTGAGCTCGCCCACGGCCGCACCGCTGGGCGAGAGACGACGGCGCACATACTGGCTCCAGGCGCCGGGCGCGCAACCCAGGTCCACCACGGTGTGGCCGGGCTGAATCAGCTTGAGCGACTCGTCAATTTCCTTGAGCTTGTAGGCCGCGCGCGCACGATAGCCGTCCTTTTGGGCAGCTTTCACATACGGGTCATTGATGTGATCGTGCAGCCAATTCTTATTGACCTTCTTGCTTTTGGTTTTCGTTTTCATGCCTGAATTCTCGCAGCCTTGATAATACGGGTATGCCCCAAATTGAATTAACTCCCGCGCAGCGCCGGGAACACCGCGCCGAAGCCCACCATCTGGACCCCGTCGTCCTCATCGGTGGCGATGGTCTGACCACTGCCGTTCAAAAGGAAGTGGACGCCGCACTCAATGCCCATGGTCTGATCAAGGTCCGCGTTTTCGGCGACGACCGTGCAGCCCGCGAGCAAATCTATCAACAACTCTGCGACGAGCTGAACGCGGCTCCCATCCAGCACATCGGCAAGCTGCTGGTGCTGTGGCGCCCTATTCCCGAAAAGGAAAAGGCCTTTGACGAAGACCGCATGCCCGGTCCTCGCGACGTCAAGGTGCTCAAGTTCGGCCGCGCCGGCCAGAAGCCCGAAGTCAAGCAGCTGCGCGTGCTCGGCAACCAGCGCCTGACCGCCGGCGGCACCATCAAGCGCGCCAAGCCCAAGCAGAAGTCGGTCAAGAAAGGCCGTCAGGACTGATCTGCCGATCCGCCCTGTCTGCCCGCCCCATTGCCTTATTTCCTCGCCGAGACCGCCAACCCATGGTTCAGACCACACAGCAGCAACGCCACATTCTTTGCATGAAATGGGGCACCAAATACGGCCCGGAGTACGTCAACCGACTCTATGCCATGGTGCGCCGCCATCTCAGCGGAGATTTTCGCTTTGTCTGCCTGACCGACAGCACAGAGGGGATTCGCTCCGAAGTGGAGTGCTTCCCCATCCCCGACCTGAACATCCATCTGGCGCCCGGCCAGCGTGACGGCGCCTGGAAGAAGCTCACCACCTTCGAGCGCGACCTGCATGGCCTCAAGGGTCAGGCGCTGTTCCTGGACCTGGACGTGGTGATTGTGGGCAGCCTCGACGAGTTCTTCACGCTGCCCGGCGACTTCCGCATCATTCACGACTATCCGCGTTTCTGGCGCTTTGGCGAACGCATTGTCGGCAACTCCTCGGTCTACCGCTTCGAGCTGGGTGCCCATGCCGATGTGCTGGAGCATTTCCGCGCGCACACCGAAGAGATGCGCGGCAAGTACCGCAACGAGCAGGAGTATCTGTCGCACTTTCTGCACAAGCAGGGCAAGCTGGACTACTGGCCTGCCGCCTGGTGCCCCAGCTTCAAGTACTACTGCATTCCGACCTGGCCCAGCAACTACTGGAAGGAGCCGGTGCCGCCGGCCGATGCGCGCATCGTGATCTTCCACGGCGAAGTGAACCCGCCCGACGCGCTGGAAGGCCGTCGCAACAAGCGCTTTCGCCATATCGAGCCCGCCAGGTGGATCGAGAAGGCCTGGGGCTGAAGGACGGCTGCAGTTGCAGCCTCAAAAACAAAAGGCGTTGACCGCGAGGTTCAACGCCTTTTTTGTGCTCGCCTGACCGATAGATCAGCGATATTTGGCATCGACCAGCGGATGCCCCTTCATGCGCGAGAGAATGGACAGCGGGCTGGCCGCCGGGTTGTATTCGCTGCCTGGCGGCAGGAACAAGGTCTGCTCCAGCATGTACTGCCCCGACATGACGGCATGCACTGCCTGATCGGAGAAACACACCCAGGTGGAACCTGCCGCGAAAGGCACGGTTTCCTGGGGAGCATTTTTCTGATAGTCGGGATCGCCCTTCATGCCGTCATGCAGCTGCAGCATCAAATGGTCGTATTCGCTGCGATAGGACTTGGTCACATGCAGCAGCTCCAGCGCCTTGGCCTGCCAGGCGCTGTAGGGCTTGGCACGCGGCACAAAACGCTTGGCCACATCGGTGAAGGGCTCGCCCACTCGCCAGACCCGGGGCTGGCCATCCGGGTTGACATTGGTGAAGACGCGCAGAATGCGCTCACCATAGTTGGGCCGCGAAGGAAAGGCATCCACATGCATGCGCTTGTCGTCGGCACGCCAGGACTGCGCCCGCGTTTCCACCTGCGAAGGTCGGTAGCTGGTGGGTGCCATGCGCACCACCGGCATATAGGCGGGAAACAGGCCGGCGATCAGCGCCGTGGCCTGGTCGCGAAAGCGCCTGACCATGCCCGCCACCTGGGCCTGCGTGGCCTCGTCGCCTGCCACACCCTTGATCGAACCATCCACATTGAGGCTGATATTGCGCGTCTTGGGATCGCGCACATCGGGGCGCAGCAGCGCTTTTTCCTGCTCGGTCAGCTGAAAGCTCAGTTGCGGAAAGTACAGCACCTTGCCGGCTTCGACGGCAGCAGTCCATTCATCGCGCCCCTGGACCTGGCTCCAGTCGGTCGCGTCGATTTTTACGATTTGAGATTCCATGGCTTCGGCAGTGTACTCCCCACAGCTGGCGCGGGCTTGCACTGGATCAAGCCGGCTTGCGCGTGCCCGCCACACGCCACAGCACGATGGCGGCGCACAGCCACTGCAGCGCATACATGCCGGTGCCTACGCTGTGCCAGAGCCTGAGGTTCTCGCGCGCCACGATCTTGGGCGACACGCCGTACTGCACCAGCAGCGCCAGCAACATGCCGGCGATAACAAAACCGATAGCTGCTTGCGCCCATTGCTCAATCTTTTCAGCATGTTTTCGCTTTGAAAACACCAGCAGAAGAGCGCAACATGCTATGGAAATCCAGGTCTGCGCGGCGAACAGCTTGGCCGCCATAAAGCCCGCCAGAGCCGGCGTGGGCAGATGGGCAAACAGCATCGGCACGGCCACAAAGCCAATGGAGCACAGACTGCCCCACCATAAAGCGGCCAGGAAAACAGGCAAACGCTCGTACATAGTCACGAATCCTTGAACGCGGCGCAGCGCCCAGGCCAGAAACATCAAGCAAGGGCAGCCCCGCAGCGAAGATGTTGCCCCCTCCGCGAGGCAGAGAGGGGGAAGGCGCGCAGCGCCTCAGGGGGTGCTTACACGTACTTTACGCCCACGATTTCATAGCGACGCTCGCCGCCCGGTGCCTGCACCACGGCAGTATCGCCCTCTTCCTTGCCGATCAGGGCACGGGCAATGGGGCTGGACACATTGATCAGGCCGTGCTTGAGATCGGCCTCGTCCTCGCCCACGATCTGGTAGGTCACGGGCGAGCCGCTGTCTTCATCTTCCAGGTCCACGGTCGCGCCGAACACCACGCGACCGCCGGCATCCAGCTCGGTCGGGTCGATGACCTGCGCGGCAGACAGCTTGCCCTCGACCTCGAGGATGCGGCCTTCGATGAAGCCCTGCTGCTCCTTCGCGGATTCATATTCGGCGTTTTCGCTCAGGTCACCCTGAGCACGGGCCTCTGCAATGGCTTGAATGACCGCGGGACGATCCACAGTCTTCAGGCGTTGCAGTTCCACTTTGAGCTTTTCTGCTCCGCGCTTGGTGATTGGGATGGTGGCCATGATCGAGTCTCCAAATTCAGCAAACGCCGCGCCAAGCGCGGCACCTCTCGCACAGTCCTGAGTGACAACGTCAAACAGGGGCCTGTGCCCCAAAAGCAAACCGCCGCACGATGCCGCGCGGCGGTTCAAATACATTACCGCAGATTATGCCGTGTTTGCCGCGGCACAAGTGCGGTAAAAACCCGGCAGCCCTTGCGGGCTGCTTCGGGCGTCAGGCTTTTCAGGCCTTGGTCAACATGGCATGCAGCTCTTGCACCGAGTGCACGTCCACATTGCCGCGCATGGCCTTCATGCCTTCCACGGCCGCTTCCGCGCCGAAGATGGTGGTGAAGGTGGTCACACGTGCCAGCAGCGCGCTGGTACGGATCTGGCGCGAGTCGGCGATGGCGTTGCGACGCTCTTCCACGGTGTTGATGACCAGGGCAATTTCGCCGTTCTTGATCATGTCCACGATGTGAGGACGGCCTTCAGTCACCTTGTTGACCGCCTGCACTTCCAGGCCAGCCTCAGCAATCGCTGCAGCTGTACCGCGTGTAGCGCACAGGCTGTAGCCCATGGCAACCAGTTCCTTGGCCACGGCCACGGCACGGGTCTTGTCGTTGTTCTTCACCGACAGGAAGACCTTGCCTTCGGCGGGCAGGTGCACGCCGGCACCCATCTGGCTCTTCACAAAGGCTTCGCCAAAGGTCTTGCCCACGCCCATGACTTCACCGGTGGACTTCATCTCGGGGCCGAGAATGGTGTCCACACCAGGGAACTTCACGAACGGGAACACGGCTTCCTTGACGCTGAAGTAAGGCGGTGTGACTTCCTTGGTGATGCCCTGCTCGGCCAGCGTGTCGCCGGCCATGCAGCGTGCAGCCACCTTGGCCAGTTGCACGCCGGTGGCCTTGGAGACGAAGGGCACGGTGCGCGAGGCACGAGGGTTCACTTCCAGCACGTAGATCACGTCCTGACCGTCCGCTTCCTTGATGGCGAACTGCACATTCATCAGGCCCACCACATGCAGGCCTTCGGCCATGGCTGCGGTCTGGCGCTTGATCTCAGCGACGGTTTCGGCCTTCAGGTAGTAAGGGGGCAGCGAGCAGGCGGAGTCACCGGAGTGAACGCCGGCTTGCTCGATGTGCTCCATCACGCCGCCGATGTACACGGCACCGGTCTTGTCGCGCACGCAGTCCACGTCGCACTCGATGGCGTTGGACAGGAAGTGGTCCAGCAGCACGGGAGAGTCGTTGGAGACCTTCACGGCTTCGCGCATGTAGCGCTCGAGGTCACGCTGCTCGTGCACGATTTCCATCGCACGGCCGCCCAGCACATAGGAAGGACGCACCACCAGGGGGTACCCCAGGCCGGCAGCCTTTTCCAGGGCTTCGGCTTCGGTACGTGCAGTGGCATTGGGAGGCTGACGCAGACCCAGTTCGTTGAGCAACTTCTGGAAGCGCTCGCGGTCCTCGGCGGCGTCGATCATGTCGGGCGTGGTGCCGATGATCTTCACGCCTTCGCGCTCCAGGCCCAGGGCCAGCTTCAGAGGCGTCTGGCCGCCGTACTGCACGATCACGCCTTCGGGCTGCTCCACGTCCACGATTTCCAGCACGTCTTCCAGCGTCAGGGGCTCGAAGTACAGGCGATCGGAAGTGTCGTAGTCGGTGGACACGGTCTCGGGGTTGCAGTTGACCATGATGGTTTCGTAACCATCTTCGCGCATGGCCATGGCGGCGTGCACGCAGCAATAGTCGAACTCGATGCCCTGGCCGATACGGTTCGGGCCACCGCCCAGCACCATGATCTTCTTCTTGTCCGTGGGAGCGGCTTCGCACTCTTCGTCATACGTGGAGTACATGTATGCGGTGTTGGAAGCGAACTCTGCCGCGCAGGTGTCCACGCGCTTGAACACGGGACGCACCTTCAGCGCCTTGCGCGCTTCGCGCACGGCCTTGTCGCTGGTGTGCAGCAGCTTGGCCAGACGGCGGTCGGAAAAGCCCTTTTGCTTGAGGGTGCGCAGAGTCTGGGCATCCAGAGCCGCCAGAGCGCCTTCACCCTTGGCTTCGTAGAGCTTGTCCAGGTCGAGTTCGATCTTGACGATCTCCTCGATCTGCACCAGGAACCACTTGTCGATCTTGGTGATGTTGTGCACCTCGTCCAGCGACCAGCCGGCAGCGAAAGCGTCACCCACATACCAGATGCGGTCGGGACCGGGCTCGCCCAGTTCCTTTTCCAGGATTTCGCGGTCCTGGGTCTTTTCGTTCATGCCGTCCACGCCCACTTCCAGGCCGCGCAAGGCCTTCTGGAAGGATTCCTGGAAGGTACGGCCGATGGCCATCACTTCGCCCACGGACTTCATCTGCGTGGTCAGGCGGTTGTCGGCAGCAGGGAACTTCTCGAAGGCGAAACGCGGGATCTTGGTGACTACGTAGTCGATCGAGGGCTCGAACGAAGCGGGGGTCTTGCCACCGGTGATTTCGTTCTTGAGCTCATCCAGCGTGAAGCCCACGGCCAGCTTGGCCGCGATCTTGGCGATGGGGAAGCCCGTGGCCTTGGAAGCCAGTGCCGAGGAACGCGAGACGCGGGGGTTCATCTCGATGACGATCATGCGACCGTCCTTGGGATTCACCGAGAACTGCACGTTGGAGCCGCCCGTGTCCACACCGATCTCGCGCAGAACGGCCAGAGATGCATTACGCATGATCTGGTATTCCTTGTCGGTCAGTGTCTGGGCCGGCGCCACGGTGATGGAGTCACCGGTGTGCACGCCCATGGGATCCAGGTTTTCGATGGAGCAGACGATGATGCAGTTGTCCGCGGTGTCGCGCACCACCTCCATCTCGTACTCTTTCCAGCCCAGCAGGGATTCTTCGATCAGCAGCTCGTTGGTGGGCGAAGCCTCCAGACCGCGCTTGCAGATGGTTTCGAATTCCTCGGGGTTGTAGGCAATGCCGCCGCCGGTGCCGCCCAGCGTGAAGCTGGGGCGGATGACGGTGGGGAAGCCCATCTGCTTTTGCACGGCCCAGGCTTCGTCCATGGAGTGGGCGATGCCGGAGCGCGCGGAGCCCAGACCGATCTTGGTCATGGCGTCCTTGAACTTCAGACGGTCTTCGGCCTTGTCGATGGCTTCGGGCTTGGCGCCGATCAGCTCGACCTTGTACTTGTCCAGCACGCCGTTCTTCCACAGGTCCAGCGCGCAGTTCAGCGCGGTCTGGCCGCCCATGGTTGGCAGGATGGCATCGGGGCGTTCCTTGGCGATGATCTTCTCGACCGTCTGCCAAGTGATGGGCTCGATGTAGGTGACGTCGGCGGTGGCCGGGTCGGTCATGATCGTGGCAGGGTTGCTGTTGATCAGGATGACCTTGTAACCCTCTTCACGCAGGGCCTTGCAGGCCTGCACGCCGGAGTAGTCGAACTCGCAGGCCTGACCGATCACGATGGGACCGGCGCCAATGATCAGAATGCTTTTTAGGTCGTTGCGCTTAGGCATTTTTGTGTTTCTCCATCAGCGCTGTGAAGCGGTCAAACAGATAGCCGATATCGTTGGGGCCGGGCGATGCTTCGGGGTGACCCTGGAAGCAGAAGGCAGGCACATCGGTGCGCTCCAGACCTTGCAGCGTGCCGTCAAACAGGCTGATGTGCGTGGCGCGGGCATTGGCGGGCAGCGACTCCAGCTCCACCGCAAAGCCGTGGTTCTGGCTGGTGATGCTGACGTGGCCGGTGTCCAGGTCCTTGACGGGGTGGTTGGCACCGTGATGGCTGTTCTGCATCTTGAAGGTCTTGGCACCGGAGGCCAGAGCCATGATCTGGTGGCCCAGGCAGATACCGAACACCGGCATCTTGGCTGCCATGATCTCTTGCACAGCGGCAATGGCGTAGTCGCAAGGCTCTGGGTCGCCGGGGCCGTTGGACAGGAACACGCCGTCGGGGTTCAGGGCCAACACATCCTTGGCTGGAGTCTGGGCGGGCACGACGGTCACGTCGCAACCGCGCTCGGCCAGCATGCGCAGAATGTTCTTCTTCACGCCGAAGTCATAGGCCACAACCTTGAACTTGGGCGATTCGAGCTTGCCGTAGCCTTCGCCCAGCGTCCACTCGGCCTCGGTCCATGGGTAGGACTTGTCGGTGGACACGACCTTGGCCAGATCCAGCCCCTTCATGCTGGGGGCAGCCTTGGCGGCGGCGATGGCCTCGTCGATCCTGGCCTGGGTGACTTCTTCACCAGCGGCCAGACCCACGATTGCGCCGTTCTGCGCGCCTTGGTCACGCAGCAGTCGCGTGAGCTTGCGGGTGTCGATGTTGGCGATGGCGACGGTCTTACCTTCGGTCAGGTACTCGGACAGCGTCTGGGTGCTTCGGAAGTTGCTGGCCAGCAGGGGCAGGTTCTTGATGATGAGACCTGCGGCATGGATCTTGTCAGCTTCGACGTCTTCAGGATTGACACCGTAGTTGCCGATGTGCGGATACGTGAGCGTCACGATCTGCTGGCAATAGCTGGGGTCGGTGAGGATTTCCTGGTAGCCGGTCAGCGAGGTGTTGAAAACGACTTCGCCAACAGTGGTGCCTTGCGCACCAATCGAGTTGCCAATAAAGACCGTGCCGTCTGCGAGCGCCAGAATGGCGGATGGGAAATTTCCCTTGAGAGACAAAAGCACTGGGTTCTCCGGTTTTTTAATTACGGTTACGCCCAACGAAGCCCCGGCGTGTGCGCTGGGACATTTGTGTCTGCAGGGAATGGCGAGGAAGCGTCGCTAGGCGTATGAAGGAATGCTTGAAAGCCGCCCATTATAGGCTCTGTCCGCTTCACCCCTTTGAAGCGCCCCGGGATTACCCTCTACGGCGTAGCATGCTTACGCTGCTCGCATGCAGGCAGATCGCGGCCGCAGCAGCCACATTGAGTGACTCCTCACCTCCGGGCTGCGCAATGCTGATGCGGTGCCGCGCCATCTCCATCAGCGCATCGCCCACACCCTGCCCTTCATGACCCATGGCCCAGGCACAGGGCCATGGCAGATCTGCCTCATGGATCAATGTCCCCTGATGGGAGCTGGTCACTACCAGGGGCACTTGCAGGCCTTGCACATCATCGACCGAGGCCGCCTCGACCAGATGCAGGCCGAAGTGAGCACCCATGCCGGCACGCAGCACCTTCTGACTCCACAGTGCGGCCGTGCCCTTGAGCGCCAGGATCTGGGTGAAGCCGAAGGCCGACGCGCTGCGCAGGATGCTGCCCACATTGCCGGCATCCTGGACGCGGTCCAGCACCACGGTGGCAACGCCCGGCTGCACCTGCACACCCGCATCCCAGTCCATCACATAGCCCATGCGGGCAGGAGATTCCAGAGCGCTGATCTCGTCGAACAAGGCATCTGCCAGCACCACGACCTTGCCGGCAGCCTGCACCCATTCCTCGGGCGCCTGAGGCCAGAAAGACTGCGCAAAAACGGCAAGCTTTGGTTTCAGGCCCCGCACCAGGGCCGCACGGCAAAGATGATCGCCTTCAAGCCAGACCTGCCCCTGTTTGCGATAGGCCGTGCTGTCCTGGGACAGACGGCGCAGTTCTTTGACGAAAGCGTTGTCGCGCGAATGAATGTCCGTGACCTGGGGGCGTGCAGCCATGTCGACCTCTGAGAAAAAACAAAAACCCGGCATGCAAGCGCCTGGCCGGGCTTGAAACAAGAAGATAGAACGCCCGAGGCGGCCCTGCGCCGCACTCGGGAATGCAGACAATGTCGATCAGGCGCGCATCAGACGTAGAGCGATGCCTGCGACATCAGCAGGCTGGACGTCACACCCGACAGCCCGGTCTCGCACAGCACAGGCTGCGCCATGCCGCCTGCACACACCTGGCCGGCTTGCAGCACCTGGGCCACGGGCGCAAAGGAGCGCCTGTGCTCTGCCGTCGCACCATGGGCGCGCAAGGCCTGCAGATGCGCGGCCGTGCCATAGCCCTTGTGTCCGGCAAAGCCGTACTGCGGGTACTGGGCATCCAGGCGTTCGCACCAGCGGTCACGAGTGACCTTGGCCAGGATCGAAGCTGCGGAAATGGCCTGCACCAGCGAGTCCCCCTTGACGATGGCCTCGGCCTGCACATCGATCTGCGGCAGCTGGTTGCCATCCACCAGCACCAGCACGGGCTTGAGACGCAGGCCCATCACCGCACGACGCATGGCCAGCAGCGTGGCCTTGAGGATGTTGATCTCGTCGATCTCCTGCACCGAAGCCTGAGCTATGCAAAAGCACAGCGCCTTGGCGCGGATCTCGTCGTAGAGCACCTCGCGGCGGTTGGCCGTGAGCTTCTTGGAGTCGTTAAGCCCGGCAATGGGCTTCAGATCGTCCAGGATGACGGCGGCAGCCACCACCGGACCGGCCAGCGGGCCGCGCCCTGCCTCATCCACCCCGGCAACCAGCCCGGGCGGATGCCAGGGCAGGCAGCCTTGCTCAAGCAGCGGGGGTGGCAATGATTTTTTGGATCGCATGGGCAGCCAGTTCGGCGGTATCGCGGCGCAGTTCGTGATGTAGCGCGGTGAAGCGCTCAACCAGCGCTTCAATGGTGGCAGGAGAATCCTGGCTGGCTCTGAGCCAGCCCAGTGCGGCCTGGGCCAGCGCCTCGGGTGTTGCCGCATCCTGCAGCAGCTCGGGCACGACAAAATCGCCGCACAGAATATTGGGCAGGCCCACCCAGGGCTGCAGCTGTTTGCGCTTCATCAGGCGCCAGCTCCAGGGATGCATGCTGTAGCTGATGACCATGGGGCGCTTGTAGAGCGCCGCCTCCAGCGTGGCGGTGCCGCTGGCAATCAGCGTGCAGTCGCAGGCTGCCAGCACATCGTGGGACTGGCCCTTGACGATGAGACATTTGCCCTGCATGCCGGCCTCGGCCGCAATGCGCTGCACCTCTTCGTACAGCGAAGGCACGGCCGGCACCACGATCCGGGTCTGAGGCAACGCCTTCTGGACCAGCGCCGCCGCCTTGAAAAAGCCTGAGGCAATGTAGCGCACCTCGGAGCGGCGGCTGCCGGGCAGCAAGGCCAGCACCAGACCCTCTTCGGCCAGGCCCAGGCGCGCACGCGCGGCCGCTCTATCGGGGTGCAGCGGAATCACCTGCGCCAGCGGATGACCGACGTAGGTGGCTTCGATGCCATGCTGGGCCAGCAGTTCGGGCTCGAACGGGAAGATGCACAGCACATGGTCGGCGGCGCGACGGATTTTCTCCACGCGATCGGCACGCCAGGCCCAGATCGACGGACAGACAAAGTGCACGGTCTTGATGCCGGCTTCACGCAAGCCGGTTTCCAGCCCCAGGTTGAAGTCGGGGGCATCCACACCGACGAAGACCGAGGGCGGATGCGCAATCAGGCGTTGACGCAGCTTTTTGCGAATACCGAGCAACTCGGCCACTCGCGCCAGCACTTCCCAGCTGTAACCGTGCACGGCCAGGCGCTCTGACTGCCACCAGGCGTCAAAGCCGCGCTCCTGCATTCTGTCGCCGCCTATGCCCATGGAGCTCGCATCGGGCCAGCGCTGACGCAGACCGTCGAGCAACAGCGAAGCCAGCAGATCGCCCGAGGCCTCGCCTGCCACCATGGCAATGCTGGGCGCTATGGAATCTGGAGCAGCTTGCGCCTGCTTATTAGTCATTTCAGAGCTATTCACGTCTCAAACTCAGATAGGGACAACGCGAGCCGCTATCAACGTGTAATGCCGTTGCTTGCTGATGCCAGAAAGGACTGCATGAAGTCCACGTCCTGCACGGCTTCAGGCGTTGCCGACTTGATCGCATCCATGGCCGCAATGGCATGTTCCAGCGTCAGCCCCTGGCGGTACAGCAGCTTGTGCATTTCACGCACGGCGGCAATGCGTGCATCCGAGAAGCCACGACGCTTGAGACCGATCAGATTCACGCTGCGAGCGGCCAGCGGATTGCCATCCACCGTCATGAAGGGCGGCACATCCTTGTTCACATGGGCCTGAAAGCCCACCATGGCATGTGCACCTATGCGCATGCGCTGCAGCACACCGGTCAGGCCACCAATCGTCACCCAGTCGCCGACATGCACATGGCCTGCCAGCGTGGTGTTGTTCGCCAGTGTGGTCTGGTTGCCAATGATGCAGTCATGCGCGATATGCACATAGGCCATGATCCAGTTGTCATTGCCGATGGTCGTCTCGCCACGATCCTGCGTGGTCCCCGTATTGAAGGTACAGAACTCGCGCACCGTGTTGCGATCGCCGATCACCAGACGTGTGGGCTCGCCCGCGTACTTCTTGTCCTGGGGCTGCGCACCCAGCGATGCAAACTGGAAGATGTGGTTGCCTTCACCAATGGTGGTGTCGCCTTCGATCACGCAATGCGCCCCCACCTTGCTGCCGGCGCCAATGCGCACCCTGGGGCCGATGACGGCATACGGCCCCACCGACACCGAGGTGTCAAGCTGGGCCGCTGGGTCCACCACGGCGGTGGGATGAATCAAGCTCACAGCCGCCATCAACGCTTATCCCACGTGACGCATGGTGCACATCAGCTGAGCTTCAGCGGCCACTTCGCCATCCACGCTGGCGACGGCGTTGAACTTCCAGATGCCGCCACGCACGCGGTCGATGGTGATCTCCAGGGCCAGCTGGTCTCCCGGCACCACGGGACGCTTGAAGCGTGCCGAGTCGATACCCACGAAGTAGTAGATATTGTTTTCATCGGGCACCTGGCCCATGGCATCGAAGGCCAGCAGGCCGGCAGCCTGGGCCAGGGCTTCAAGAATCAGCACGCCGGGCATGACCGGACGACCGGGGAAATGCCCGGTGAAGAACGGCTCGTTGAAGGTGACGTTCTTGATCGCCTTGATGCGCGTGTTGCGCTCAAGCTCCAGCACCCGGTCCACCAGAAGAAAGGGATAGCGGTGAGGCAGTTGCTTGAGAATTTCTTGAATATCCATCATCAATTTCCGTTGTTGCTTTGCCGGCCCTCAGCCAGCGCTTGTTCAAGCTTCTTGACCCGCTCCCGGAGCGTGTACAACTGCCTGAAGGTTGCAGCGTTCTTTTCCCATTGCTCGTTCTCTTGCAACGGAAAGATGCCTGTATAAAAACCTGCCTTGGGCAAGGAGCGAGTGACCATGGAGGTCGGCGAAATCACCGTGCCATCCGCAATCGTCAAATGCCCCAGAATATTGGCAGCTCCACCAATCTGGCAGCGCTTGCCGATGCGCGCACTGCCGGCAATACCGGTATTGCCGGCAATCACCGTATGCGCACCAATGTGCACATTGTGGGCAATCTGCACCAGATTATCGATCTTGACGCCATCTTCAATGACTGTGTCATCAAGTGCCCCACGATCCACGCAGGTGTTGGCGCCGATTTCCACATCGTTGCCGATGCGCACGGCCCCCAGCTGCTCTATCTTTTCCCATTGGCCCGCCGAAGGCGCGAAGCCGAAGCCGTCGGCACCGATGACCACACCGGGATGCAGAATGCAACGCTCGCCCAGCACACAGCCCTGGCTGATGGTGACACGGGATTTCAGCACCGTATCGGCACCGATGACCGCGCCGGCCTCCACCACACACTGCGGCCCCACATAAGCACTTTCATGCACCTGGGCCGTGGCATCCACCACTGCGCTGGCATGAATGCCGCGCGGCCTGCCGCCCTGCTGGTGCGCCTTCCACCACTGGGTGGCACGCGCGAAATAGGCATAAGGATCGGCCGTGACAATGCAGGCACCACGCTGCGCCGCTTCATCGCGCATCATCGGCGCCACAATGACACAGGCCGCCTGTGAGGCGGCCAGTTGCTGGCGATAGCGGGGATTGCTTAAAAAGCTCAGATCACCGTGGCCCGCAGAGTCCAGTGGAGCGATGCGCGAGATAGGCATCTCGCGCTCGCCACCTACCAGTTCTCCACCGAGCGCATCGAGAATCTGTCCCAATAGAACGCTCACAAAAGTATCCTTGGGATTACTTTGTGCCGTTCAGGGCCTTGATGACCTTGTCGGTGATATCAAACTTGGGGTTGATATACACGGCCTCTTGCAGGATGACGTCGTACTTTTCAGTCTCGGCCACTTGCTTGACAACCTTGTTAGCACGATCCAGCACGGTGGCCAGCTCTTCATTCTTGCGAGCGTTCAGGTCTTCCTGAAATTCACGGCGCTTGCGCTGGAATTCACGATCCTGATCCACCAGCTGACGCTGGCGCGAAGCACGCTGGCTCTCGGACATGGTGGTAGCTTCACGCTCGAACTTGTCCGAGGCGTTCTTCAAGGAATTGCCCTGATCGACCAAATCCTTTTCACGCTTAGAAAACTCCTGCTCAAGCTTGGCTTGGGCAGCCTTGGCAGCGGATGCCTCACGGAAGATGCGATCCGTGTTCACAAAGCCGGCCTTGAATTCCTGTGCATGCGCAGAGACGGCCATGGCGCCAAGCAGCACAGCCAAAGAAAGATGGCTAGAGAGAGATTTCATTAGAAAGATGTTCCGATTTGGAATTGCAGTTTCTGGATTCTATCGCCGGTTTCCTTACGGATTGGCTGAGCATACGCCAAACGCAGAGGGCCCAGCGGCGAAATCCAACTAATACCGATACCGGTGGAAGCACGCAAGGTTCCCAGATCCATGCTTTCACCTTCCGCCCACACATTACCCACGTCCACAAAGCCAAACAGACGCAGTGTTCTGTCATTACCGGCACCCGGGAACGGGACCATGAATTCGCCATTCAAGGTCAGCTTGCGCGTACCGCCCAAGGCCAGATTGGTGTTCACCGTGTCACGACGCCCCAGAGAGCCCTGCTCGAAGCCACGCACCGAACCCAGACCACCCGAGTAGAAATTCTTGAAGATGGGATAGGGATTGCCGCCCAGGCCCTTGCCCCAGCCCATCTCGCCGTTCAGGGCAATCGTGTACTTCTTGTTCAGCGGAATATATTGCTGAATCTGGTAGTTGGCCTTCGCATAGCGCATATCGCTCATGAACGAGGCCTCCAGATTCACACGCTGATAGCGGCCGGCATTGGGTGCCAGGGCACTGTCGCGGTTATCACGAGACCATCCCAGAGTCAGAGGGATACCGGTCTTGGAGCAGCCTATGTTCTGGCCAGGCAGACCACCGCAATACTCGTTGTAGACCGCCGGCATATAGGTGCCAGGCTTGATCTCATTGCCTTCAACACCGGCACCGAAGAAGATGGTGTCCACTTCGCTGAAGGGCACACCGAAGCGCACGCTGGCACCCTTGGTGATGATCTTGTAGGCGCCATCGTCATAGTAGGGACGGATGGTGCGGTAGTACAGGTCATAGGTGCGCGAGATACCGGTATCCGTGAAGTACGGATTGGTTGTCGACACCACCATGGTGCGGTTGTACTTGCTGGTGTTGACATCCAGACCCAGGTAGTTGCCCGAGCCGAACACGTTTTCCTGCTTGATACCAAAGGACAGCGAGACCTTTTCAGCGCTGGAAAAACCTGCGCCCAGCTGGATCGAGCCTGTGGGCTTCTCAACCACATTGATCATCAGATCGACCTGATCGGGAGAGCCGGGCACTTCCTGGGTTTCAATATCGACTTGGGTAAAGAAGCCCAGACGGTCCACACGGTCGCGCGACAGCTTGATCTTCTGGCCGTCATACCAGGAGGCCTCGAACTGGCGGAACTCGCGGCGAATCACTTCGTCGCGGGTCTTGTTGTTGCCGCTGACGCTGATGCGACGGATGTAGGCGCGACGCGAAGGCTGTGCTTGCAACACGATGGCCACGCGATTGTTGGCGCGATCGATCTCGGGCACGGCTTCCACCTTGGCGAAGGCAAAACCGAAATTGCTGTAATAGTCGGTAAAAGCCTTGACGGTCTCGGAAACCTGGTCGGCGTTATAGGGCTCACCGGGCTTGATCTTGACCAGCGACTTGAACTCGTCGTCACGATCCAGATAGTTGCCTTCGAGCTTCACGCCAGAGACCACATACTGATTGCCTTCGTGAATATTCACGGTCAGGCCGATATTTTGCTTGTCCGGAGAGATGGCGACCTGGGTGGACTCCACACGGAACTCCAGATAGCCGCGCTGCAGATAGTAGGAGCGCAGCGACTCCAGATCGGCATTGAGCTTGTTGCGAGCGTAGCGGTCGGACTTGGTGTACCAGCTCATCCAGTTGCCTGTGTCCTGGTCGAACAGGTCCTTGAGCGTCGATTCCTTGAAGGCCTTGTTGCCCACAATGTGGATTTCGTTGATCTTGGCCGGCTCACCTTCGGAGACGGTGAAGGTCAGGTTCACTCGGTTGCGCTCGATAGGCGTCACCGTGGTCACCACTTCAGCGCCATACAGACTGCGGTTGATGTACTGGCGCTTGAGCTCCTGCTCGGCGCGATCAGCCAACGCCTTGTCGAAAGGGCGGCCATCGGCCAGGCCCACGTCACGCATGGCCTTGAGCAGAGTGTCCTTGTCGAACTCCTTGGTGCCGGCAAAGTTCACCTCGGCAATGGTGGGGCGCTCTTCCACAACCACCACCAGCACATTGCCATTGGCTTCGAGACGCACGTCCTTGAACAGACCCAGAGCAAACAACGAACGAATGGCAGCCGCGCCCTTTTCGTCGTTGTAGTCATCGCCCACGCGCAAAGGCATGGAGGCGAACACCGTACCGGGCTCCACTCGCTGCAAACCCTCGACGCGGATATCTTGAACTTTGAAGGGCTCCAATGCCCATGCCGCTTGCGCAGCTAAAACCATAGCAGCCAGGGCAGTTGCAGAGCGCACGCCCAAGCGATTGAAATGTTTTTTCATGAGTGGAAATCGCCGCGAATGCGGCCTACCGTAGCGGTAAAAATTAGCCCCAGAGCCGGTTGATATCGTTGAAAAAGGCGACTGACATCATCAGCAATATGACTGCGACGCCTGCACGCTGCAGTCTTTCAGCCCAGACATCAGAGACACTGCGCCCCGTCAAACCTTCCCAAAGATAATACATCAGGTGCCCACCATCCAGAACGGGCAATGGTAGCAGGTTGAGAACGCCCAGGCTGATGCTGATCAGCGCGAGGAACGACAGGTATTGCACCAGCCCCATGCTGGCGGACTTGCCTGCATAGTCTGCGATCGTCAAAGGACCGCTGATATTCTTGAGCGAGGCCTGACCGATCAGCATGCGCCCCATCATGCGCAGCGTCATGGAGGACAGCTCCCAGGTCTTGTGCACACCGGCGCTCAAGCCATCCCAAAAGCCATGGCGCACCAGCACCATCTCGGGCTGGCTGCCAATAAAGGCGTTCACACGTGCAGTTGCTGCTTGTCCATCCTTGCCAGGTACTATTTCCGGCTGCACCCGCAGGTTCAGACGCCGGCCCGCACGCTCCACAGCCCAGGCCTGCGGCTCGACTCGACCGGATGCACCCGAGGCACGAATCGCGGCACGCGCCTGAGCACCATCCTGAGCTGCCTGGCCATCGATGCTGAGCAGCACATCGCCTTTTTGCAGACCCGCCTTTTCCGCCGGGCCACCTGCAACAACCTCTTCTATGACCGGACGACTCCAGGCACCCTGCAGCCCGACCTTGTCAAAGAAAGCTGCATCCGGTTCCTTTTGTTGCAAAGAAGCGAGATCGAGCGGCACGACACGCGCTGCGCCATGTTCTTGTACCGCCACCTCCAGCTGCAAGGTTTCACCTTCAATGGCAGCTGTCGTCACCAGCCAGCGCAAATCACCCAGGGCACGCACAGGCTGCCATTCCTTGCCACCCACAGAGGCACGCTGCACCCAGTCGCCGCTTTGAATACCGGCCTGATGCAGCAACGTGCCTTCCGGAGGAGCCGCAAGCCGGGCTGCAGGCTCGTTGGTGCCCACCCAGTTGACCACCGCCAGCAGCGCCACGGCCAGCAACAGATTGGCCGCAGGTCCCGCCGCAACAATCGCTGCACGTGAGCGCAGGGGCTGATTGTTGAAGGCCAGGTGTTTTTCCTCGGGTCTGACCTCGCCCTCGCGTTCGTCAAGCATGCGCACATAGCCGCCCAGAGGCAGCGCCGCGATCACATATTCGGTGCCCGACTTCTTGCCGACCCAGCGCAACAGCGGCTTGCCAAAGCCCACGGAGTAGCGCAGCACCTTGACGCCACAGGCCACGGCAACGCGATAGTGGCCCCACTCATGCACCGCAATCAGAACGCCGAGCGCCACGATGAAAGCCACAACCGTCAGCAACACCTGAAACTCCTTAATGCCAATCAATGCTTGGAGCGTGCAGCAGGCCGCAAGTTCAACCGCAAGCCCTCAAGCCACCAAACTCGGTGCCAGATCAGCGCGCCCACAGCCTGACTATGTCAGCCGCACGCTCGCGCGCTCGCTCATCGAGCGCCATCAACTCTTCCAGACTGCCCACGACACCGGGTTGCACGGATTCCAGCGTCTGCAGATTGACGGCATGAATGCGGTCAAACGACAGGCGACGCTCCAGAAATGCGGCGACAGCCACTTCGTTCGCTGCGTTGAGCACCGTGGTCGTACCCTCGGGCGCGCGCAGCGCCTGCCAGGACAGATGCAGGCCCGGAAAGCGACGCGCATCCGCCTCCTCGAAGGTCAGCGCCGCCAGCTTGGCGAAATCCAGCACAGGTGCGCCGCTCTCGATGCGCTCTGGCCAGGCCAGACCGCAGGCAATCGGCACACGCATATCGGGCGTTCCCAGCTGGGCGAGCACGGACGCATCCTTGAACTGCACCATGGAATGCACGATCTGCTGCGGATGGATCACCACCTTGATCTTCTCGGGCGCCATATCGAACAGCCAGCGCGCCTCGATCACCTCCAGCGCCTTGTTCATCATGGTGGCCGAGTCCACCGAGATCTTGCGCCCCATGGAAAAATTGGGATGCGAGCAAGCCTGCTCGGGCGTGATTTCGGACAGTGTCGCCGGGTCGCGTTGGCGGAACGGTCCGCCCGATGCCGTCAACAGCAAGGAGTCGACGCGATCAGCCCAGGTGCTGCTGTCTTCGGGCAAGCACTGGAAGATGGCCGAGTGCTCGCTGTCGATGGGCAGCAAGGTGGCACCATGGCGCTTGACCGTATCCATGAACAGCGCGCCGCCCACCACCAGGGCCTCCTTGTTGGCCAGCAGCAGACGCTTGCCGGCCCTGGCGGCTGCCAAACAGGGCGCCAGACCGGCCGCTCCGACAATCGCCCCCATGACCGCATCCACATCGGGATGCGACGCAATCACTTCAAGAGCATCCCGCTCCTGGAGAACCTGTGTCTGAAGCCCGTTTTGCTTGATTGCCTCAGCCAGTTGACGAGCATGAGGCGCACTGGCCATCACAGCGAACTGCGGCTTGAACTGCGCGCATTGCCTGAGCATCAGATCCACCTGCGTGGCTGCGCTCAGCGCGAAGATTTCGTATTGTTCAGGGTGGCGCACCACCACATCCAGGGTATTGGTTCCGATGGAACCGGTAGAACCCAGAACCGTGATTTTCTGCTTCATGGATGCACAAAGGATGAGAGCATCATCGCCAACGGCAGTGTGGGCAGGAGGGCATCAATGCGATCCAGGACACCACCATGGCCGGGCAGCAAGCCGCTGCTGTCCTTGACACCGACGCTGCGCTTGATGAGGGATTCGACCAGGTCGCCCACCACACTCATCGCAGCCATAAACACCGCAGCCAGCAGCAGGAACCAAAGTCCGCGCGACTGCAGCACCGAATAGAAACTGGGAACACCGGCGCCGTAGTGACGATCTGCCCAGCTCCAGACCAGAGCCAGCACAACCACCCCCAGCATGCCGCCCCAGACACCTTCCCAGCTCTTGCCGGGACTGATGGAAGGAGCCAGCTTGTTCCTGGTGAACTTCAGGCCGAAAGTGCGGCCTGCAAAATAGGCAAAGACATCAGCCACCCAGACCAGCACCAGCACCGACAGCAGGAAGTTGATGCCGATATTACGCGCCTGCACCACGGCCAGCCAGGCCAGCCACAATGCCAGCACGCCGCCGACCAGACGCACTGCTGCCGGAATATGCGGCCAGCCCGCCACGCCAGCGCGCAGCAGCAAAACGCCCCCCAGCACCCAGAGGGAACCTGCAATCAGCCACACCGTGGGCAGAGGCTGATCCACCCAACCGGCCCACCAGGAGCCGGCGCACAGCGCTGTACAAACAGCCCCCAGGCCCAGTGAGCCTGCCTGTCCAAAACCATTGAGTCGCCCCCACTCCCAGGCACCAGCCGCCATGAACAACAGCATCAGTGCGGCAAAGGGCACGGTGCTGGCCGTATAAAACAGTGCCGGCAGCAAAATGGCCAGCAAAATCAAGGCGGTAATGACGCGCTGCTTGAGCATGGCACCTCTTATGGTTAAGCCGTCAAGGTGACGGTGGATGATGGTTGAATCTGCTCGGAAGTCTGGCCGAAGCGGCGCTCACGGCCGCCAAACACGGCAATGGCCTCGTCAAGAGCCGCCTCGTCGAAATCAGGCCACAGGGCATTGCTGAAAAAAAAGCTCTGTATAAGCAGCCTGCCAGAGCAGGAAATTGCTGATGCGAGTTTCACCGCCGGTGCGGATCATGAGATCAGGATCCGGCACATGGGCCAAGGCCATGGCCCTGTCCAGATTCTCGGGAGTCAGCTCCAGCCCCTGGGCCACCAGCTTCTGTGCAGCCTGGGCTATATCCCAGCGGCCACCGTAGTTGAAGCAGACGTTGAGAACCAGACGTGTGTTGTGAGCGGTGATGCGCTCGGCCTCTGCCAGGCCCTCCCGAACCTTGTCGCTCAGCCCCTGGCGGTCGCCGACAAAGTACAGGCGCACGCCGTCGCGGCTGAGTTGAGCGACTTCCTTGGCCAAGGCATTGGCCAGCAGGCTCATGAGCCCCGAGACCTCTTCCTGAGGTCTGTTCCAGTTCTCGGAGGAAAACGCAAACACCGTGAGCACCTGCACACCACGCTCGACGCAGGCGCGAGCGCAGCGGCGCAGGGACTCCACTCCCTGCTTGTGACCGGCAAGACGTGGAAGCAGACGGCGCTTGGCCCACCGTCCGTTGCCGTCCATGATGACGGCGATATGGCGCGGAACCGCGCCGTTTTTCTTGGATGTCAAAAGTGCAAGTCCTTTGGAAAGACTCAGACCGCCATGATGTCCTGTTCCTTGGCCGCTACCAGCGTATCGACCTCGGCAATATGCTTGTCGGTGATCTTCTGGATTTCGGCTTCGGAGCGCTTCTGATCGTCTTCAGAGGCTTCCTTGTCCTTGACCAGCTTCTTCACGCCTTCATTGGCATCGCGACGCAGGTTGCGAACGGCAATCTTGGCGTTCTCGCCTTCGTTGCGCGCCAGCTTGGTCATTTCCTTGCGGCGCTCTTCGCTCATGGGAGGCATGGGCACGCGGATCAGGTCGCCCATGGAAGCGGGATTCAGACCCAGATCGCTCTCGCGAATGGCCTTTTCCACCTTGGCGGCCATGTTCTTTTCCCAGGGCTGCACGCTGATGGTGCGGGAATCCAGCAAAGACACATTGGCCACCTGGGACAGAGGCACCATGGAGCCGTAGTACTCGACATGGATGGCATCCAGCAGCGCGGGATTCGCCCGGCCGGTACGCACGCGAGCCAGGTTGTTCTTCAGAGCCTCGATGGACTGACCCATCTTGGTTTCGGTGTTCTTTTTGATTTCAGCGATCGTCATGTTCTTGTTCCTTTGCGGGCATGTGGCGGCAAAACGCTCAAGCGTACACCAGAGTGCCTTCGTCTTCACCCATGACCACGCGCTTGAGTGCGCCGGGCTTGACGATGGAGAACACGCGAATCGGCAGCTTCTGATCGCGGCACAGCGCGAAAGCGGTGGCATCCATGATGCCCAGATTGCGCGAGATGGCCTCATCGAAAGCCAGCTTGTCGTAACGCGTGGCCGAAGGATCCTTGACCGGGTCGGCCGTGTAGACGCCATCCACCTTGGTGGCCTTGAGCACGACTTCGGCGCCGATTTCAGCACCACGCAGCGCAGCGGCCGTGTCGGTGGTGAAGAAGGGATTGCCCGTACCGGCAGCGAACACCACGACCTTGCCCTCTTCCAGGTACTGCAGCGCCTTGGGACGCACATAGGGCTCGACCACCTGCTCGATACCGATAGCCGACATCACGCGCGCCGTCAGGCCCTGCTTGTCCATGGCATCTGCCAGAGCCAGGGCATTCATCACCGTGGCCAGCATGCCCATATAGTCGGCAGTCGCACGGTCCATGCCGACCGAGCCACCTGCCACGCCGCGGAAGATGTTGCCGCCGCCGATCACCACGGCAACCTGCACACCCACCTTGGTCACTTCCACGATCTCAGCCACCATGCGCTCGATGGTTGCACGGTTGATGCCGAACTGGTCATCTCCCATTAACGCCTCCCCCGACAGCTTGAGCAAGATGCGCTTGTGGGCTGGAATGGCGTTGGACATGGTGTTTCTCCGATGGAAGTTGAATGAGTATGAAAACGGGAGGGGAATAAATCAATCGCGGCTCTAGGCCGCGATTGTTGCTAAGGCTTAGGTTTAAGCACCAGCCTTGGCTGCTGCCACCTGGGCAGCCACTTCAGCGGCGAAGTCATCAGTCTTCTTCTCAATGCCTTCACCCACGACATACATCGTGAACGCCTTCACATTGGTGTTGGCAGCCTTGAGCATCTGAGCCACGGTTTGCTTGCCGTCAGCAGCCTTCACGAAGACCTGGTCAGCCAGGGACACTTCCTTCAGGTACTTCTGCACGGAGCCTTCCACCATCTTGGAGACGATGTCGGCGGGCTTGCCGGATTCGGCTGCCTTGCCTTCGGCCACAGCGCGCTCCTTGGCGATCAGGTCAGCAGGCACGTCAGCGGAAGTCAGAGCCACGGGCTTCATGGCGGCCACGTGCATTGCCACGTCCTTGGCAGCAGAAGCGTCGCCGTCGAACTCGACCACCACGCCAATGCGGGTGCCGTGCACGTAGGCAGCCAGGCCAGCGCCGCTGAAAGCCTTGAAGCGACGGAAGGACATGTTTTCGCCGATCTTGCCGATCAGACCCTTGCGCACGTCTTCCAGAGTGGGGCCGTAGCCGTCTTGTTCGTAGGCCAGAGCGCCCAGAGCGTCCAGGTCAGCGGGATTATGCTCGGCGACCAGCTTGGCAGCGGCATTGGCCATGGCCAGGAAGCTGTCGTTCTTGGACACGAAGTCGGTTTCGCTGTTCACTTCGATCAGGCCGCCCTTGCCGCCGTCGATGAAAGCAGCCACAACGCCTTCAGCAGTCACGCGGGAAGCGGCCTTGCCAGCCTTGGTACCCAGCTTGACGCGCAGCAGCTCTTCAGCCTTGGCCATATCGCCATCAGCTTCGGTCAGAGCCTTCTTGCATTCCATCATGGGGGCGTCGGTCTTGGCGCGCAGTTCGGCGACCATGCTTGCAGTAATTGCCATCGTATTTCTCCAGTATCAGTTCGATTCGTTACAGGATTCCGGCTAAAAAAAACGGGGCTACCTAGAGCCCCGCTTTTTCTCGCGATGCGGTCGCGCAGCCGGACTTCGCTTAGGCGGCGGATTCTTCCACTTCCACGAACTCGTCGCCGTTCTCACCGGCAGCAGCCTTCACCACGTCGTTCAGACGGGCTTCGCGGCCTTCCAGGATAGCGTCGGCGATGCCTTGGGCGTACAGCTGCACGGCCTTGGCGGAGTCATCGTTACCAGGGATCACGTAGTCGATGCCATCGGGATTGTGGTTGGTGTCAACCACGCCGATCAGAGGAATGCCCAGCTTCTTGGCTTCAGCGATAGCGATCTTGTGGAAGCCCACGTCGATCACGAAAATGGCGTCAGGCAGGCCGTTCATGTCCTGAATGCCGCCGATGTCCTTTTCCAGCTTTTCCAGTTCGCGAACGAACATCAGCTGTTCCTTCTTGGACATGGATTCCAGACCAGCTTCTTGCTGAGCCTTCATGTCCTTCAGACGCTTGATGGAGGTCTTGACGGTCTTGAAGTTGGTCAGCATGCCGCCCAGCCAGCGCTGGTCGACGAAGGGCACGCCAGCGCGCTTGGCTTCTTCGGCCACCAGCTCACGGGCTTGACGCTTTGTACCCACCATCAGGATGGTGCCGCCGTTAGCAGTCAGCTGCTTGGCGAACTTCTGGGCTTCCTGGAACATCGGCAGGGACTTTTCCAGGTTGATGATGTGGATCTTGTTACGGGCACCGAAGATGAACGGAGCCATCTTGGGATTCCAGAAACGAGTTTGGTGACCGAAGTGGACGCCGGCTTCCAGCATCTCGCGCATTGTTACTGCCATGTTAATTACCTCAAAGGTTGGGTCTAAAATCCGGCCCAACGATTGCAGCCGCCTTGAAAAAGCGATCGCAACACCTTGGATAGGCCGGTTTGCTATTTGCCTTGCCGACTTGAAAGCAGGTGCTGCAAGGTGCAAAAACGCCATCGCATCAACCACTTTCAGAGCTTTTCAAGTCAATCCTCACGGACTAACCCTTAGCAAAGCCGCAAAATTTTAGCACATCGCCATGCAACTCGACCTCAGTCACCTCACTCTTGAGATACGCGAAGGCCGCCAGAGCGCCGCAAACCTCATGCAAATGAGCATTGCTGCCGCGCAAAGTCCCTTGTGCGCCAACGTTTTCAGCCAGACTTTCTTTGACGAGGCACGCTGGGCCGCTGCAGAAACACCAACGACTGCCCCCCTGGCCGGCCTGGCCATCTCGGTCAAGGATCTGTTTGACACCCAAGGTGCGCGCAGTGCTGCCAGTTCCCTGGTGCTGCAAGATGCTCCCGTCGCGCAGGCAGACGCCACGGCCGTCGCCCGCCTGCGCGCGGCAGGTGCCGCCATCATCGGCCGCACCCATATGGTCGAGTTCGCTTTTTCCGGCGTGGGTGTGAACCCGCATTTCGGCACCCCTGCCGCGCTGGATGCCCGCCACCCCGCCAATCCTCAGCTGGCGCCCACATGGCCGGCCCGCATTCCCGGCGGCTCCTCGTCAGGAGCAGCCGTATCCGTTGCCAGCGGCGCCGCCTGGGCGGCTCTGGGCTCGGACACCGGGGGCTCCATCCGCATTCCCGCTGCGCTCAATGGACTGGTGGGCTTCAAAAGCACGGCCAGGCTGGTGCCCACCGAAGGAACCGTGCCACTCTCGCCCACACTGGACACCGCCTGCGCCATTACCCGAAGCGTGCGCGATGCCGTGCTGCTGCACGAGATTCTGGCCGAGCGCAAAGTCGTCAAGGACGAACGCAGCCTGAGCCAGTGGCGTCTGGCAGTGCCCCGTCCCCTGTTTTTCGAACAGATCGAACCCGCCGTGCGCAGCGCCTTCGAACGCAGCATCGCCAAGCTGCAAGCCGGCGGCGCGCAGATCGAATGGATTGACCTGCCAGAGCTGGAAGAGCTGGACGGCATCAACACCATCGGCGGCTTCTCCCCCACCGAAAGCTATGCCTGGCACCGGCGCCATCTGCAGGATCCCGCCAAAGCCGCGCTCTACGATCCCCGGGTGCGCTCGCGCATAGAGCGCGGCGCGAGCATGAGCGCTGCCGACTATCTGGATCTGCTGGCCGCGCGCAAGCGCTGGATTGCCAAGATGGAGAGCGCCATTGCTGGCTATGACGCCCTGCTCTCGCCCACCACGCCGATCACGGCACCCACGATTGCCTCCGTCGCTCCGGCCAACGGCTTCGATGCTGCAGCCGACCTCAGGCGTGACGAAGAATTTTTCCGCGTCAACGGCCTGCTGCTGCGCAATACCAGCGTGGTCAATATGCTGGACGGCTGCGCCCTGTCACTGCCGTGCCACAACCCGAACGAGCTCCCCATGGGCCTGATGATCTGGCATGCCGCCCTGCACGACGATGCCATCCTGAATATCAGCGCGGACATCGAAGCCATACTCAATCGCGACTGACTTCCATTTTTGTAGCTATAACCGCTTATGGTTATTGAATCACAAGGCAAAAATCATCAAAACCCACAAATGCGCAGCCGGAGGCTATCCTCGGACCATGCTGCGCATTTCTCCCTCCGACAACCCGCCCGCCTCCATTTCCGCTGGTCAAGGCTGGCCGCTGTTCAGCACCACTGCCACGCGTCAGATTGAGAAGGCTTGCGCCGAGCGCCTGCCGCCTCACAGGCTGATGGAACGCGCAGGCCTTGCCATCGCCAGGCTGGCAACGGCAATAGCCCCGCACGCGCAACGCATCTGGATTGCCTGCGGCCCGGGCAACAACGGCGGCGACGGCTTTGAGGCGGCAGCTCAGCTCCGGGCCATGCTGCCCCATGCGCGAATCATGGTCAGCGAAGTGCGCGCACCTGCCGAACTTCCGTCCGACGCGCAGACTTCCCGGGACAAGGCCTTGCAGGCTGGCGTGCAGTGGCTCGATGACGCCCCCGTCGATCTGGAACCACAAGACCTGTGCGTCGATGCACTGCTGGGCATAGGACTGAGCTCGCGCACTTCCGGCAAGACCTCGGCTGCCGATCAGCGCCTGCTGCAGTTGCTGGCCCAGGTTCAGCACTGCACCTGCAACGTACTCTGTGTAGACGTTGCTTCAGGCCTCGATGCCGATACCGGTCAATATCTGAGGGAGTTCGTGCCTGGCCATATCGCCACCGACCAACGACGCCACACGCTTGCCTTGCTGACCTTGCAGCCCGGCCTGTTCACCGGTCAGGGCCGCGATGCCTGCGGACAAATCTGGTGGGACGACCTGAGCTGCGGCATTGCCAGTGCTCCCGACGTACCGAGCTCGCCCACCCTAGCCGCTGTAGCACAGCCCACGGCACATCTGAGCAGCCCAGGCCTTGCCTCCTCAAGAGCACGCCCGCACGCCAGTCACAAAGGCAGCTTTGGCGATGTGGCCGTGCTCGGTGGCGAAGGCCTGGGCATGCGCGGCTTGTCGATGACGGGCGCTGCCTGGCTGGCGGCACTGGCGGCACTGCACGCAGGAGCCGGCCGCGTCATGCTGGCCTTGCTGGACGAGCAATCACCGCAAGGCATTGCGCCCTGGCCGGAAATCATGTTGCGCCGGCCCGCCGCGCAGGACTGGAGCCAGGCCACCGCGGTCTGCGGCTGCGGTGGCGGCGAAGCCGTGCAGGCCTGGTTGCCTCACATACTGGCACAAGCTCCGCAACTGGTGCTGGATGCAGACGCACTCAACGCCGTTGCGGCCAGCCCGGCACTGGCACAACAGCTGAGCCAGCGCGCCGCACGCCAGCAGACCACGGTCTTGACCCCCCACCCGCTGGAGGCCGCGCGCCTGCTGCAGACCAGCACTGCTCAAATACAAGCCAACCGCCTTCAATCCTGCCTGCAGCTTGCCAGCAAATTTCAGTGCACGGTGCTGCTCAAGGGCTCGGGCACGGTCGTTGCCAATCCACAGCAGCAAGTCTGGATCAATGCCAGCGGCAATGCCCGCCTGGCCACGGGCGGCACGGGCGATGTGCTGGCCGGATTGATAGCGGCGCTATGGGCACAGAGTCAAAGTGCCGATATGGCAGCGACTCAGGCAGCCTTCCGCCATGGCCACATTGCAGATTGCTGGCCAGCAGATCTCCCATTCAGCGCCAGTGCACTGGCTCTGCGTCTGGGCAATCGATAAACTGCAAAAAACAAAGGCCTTGCCATTATCGGGCAAGGCCTTTCAGCTCTTGATAGGAGAGCAATCAGCGCTCGGTCTTGCGCTTGCTGGTTTTGCTTGCCGGTGCAGCCTTGGTACCCGCCGCAGGCTTGGCAGCAGCCTTTACGGCTTTGGGAGCCGACTTCGCCACAGACTTCGTTGAGACCTTGGTTGCGGGCTTTGCGACCGACCTTGATTCAGGCTTGACCGCAGCCTTGACAACAGAGACGGCCGGAGCATCAGGCGCAAGCAGAGCTGCAACCTTTTTCCTGCCTGCCGCCTTGCGAGGCTTGGCTTGTTGCACCTCGATGACGGACTCCATCACAGGCTCAGGCTTGGGCGCGGCTTGCTCTTGTGCGTACTCTGCTTCCAGTGCGGCCAGATTCACGCTTTTCAGCATGGCTTTCTTGGCTGCCTTTCGCCCCTGCTTGGCGCGATCGGGCTCAGGTGCAGAAGCAGGGCCCGTAGCAGCATTGCGCTGCGCGCGATTGGCCTTGGCATCGCGACGACTCCACTTGTCGGCATAGCCGCCCGCACTGCGCTCGTCACGCGACTCGCGACGGCCACGCCCCTCATCCTTGGCTTGGCCACGACCGCTGCGTGGTGTTTGTACCAAGCCGTCCTCGCCATCGCGAACCAGGCGGAAGTCGATGCGACGTCCGTCCAGATCCACGCGACTGACCTGCACCCGCACTCGTGCGCCGATGCCATAGCGAACACCCGAGCGCTCGCCACGCAGCTCCTGCCGGGCTTCGTCGAAGCGGAAGTAGTCGCCGCCCAGCTCGGTGATATGCACCAGCCCTTCCACATACATGGCATCCAGCGTCACAAAGACTCCGAAGGTCGTGACCGAGGAAACCGTGCCCGCGAACTCCTCACCCAGATGCTCGCGCATGTATTTGCATTTGAGCCAGGCCTCCACATCGCGGCTGGCCTCGTCGGCACGGCGCTCGTTGGCACTGCAGTGCAGGCCGGCAGCCTCCCAGGCCTGGAATTCCTTGGCCGCCGAGCGCTTGCGCGGCTTTTGCCCCGGCTCGACCACACGCGAAGAGAGGCGCTTGGCCATCTTGGCTTCGGCTTCACCCGGCGTGGGCAGGCTGGGCAGCTTGTAGTGTGTGCCGTTCAGCTCAGCCTTGATCACGCGGTGCACCAGCAAGTCTGGATAACGACGAATCGGGCTGGTGAAATGGGTATAGGCCTCAAAGGCCAGACCGAAGTGCCCCGAGCCTTCCGGCGTATAGAAAGCCTGCATCATGGAGCGCAACAGCATGGTGTGAATCTGCTGCGAGTCAGGACGGTCCTTGGTGGCATTGGCAATCTGCTGAAACTCCTTGGTCGAAGGGTTTTCGCTGATGCTCATGCTCACACCCATGGCCTTGAGGTAATTGCGCAGAATTTCCTGCTTTTCCAGCGAAGGCTTGTCGTGCACGCGGAACAGGCCAAGCTGCCCGCTTTGGTCGATGAAGTCTGCGCTGCAGACATTCGCCGCCAGCATGGCTTCTTCAATCAACTTGTGCGCATCATTGCGAGTGCGCGGCACGATTTTTTTCGATGCGTCCGTTGTCGTCGCAGACGATTTGCGTCTCGGTCGTCTCAAAGTCCACGGCACCGCGCGCCTCACGAGCCTTGAGCAGGGACTGGAAGACGCCATACAGATTCAGCAAATCCTGCACGCGCTCCTTGCGCTTGGCTGCTTCAGGACCGCGCGTATTGGCCAGGATTGCAGCCACCTCGGTATAGGTGAAGCGCGCATGGCTATGCATTACCGCTGGGTAGAACTGATAGGCGTGAATCTCACCTTGCGCCGTGATCAGCATGTCGCAGACCATGCACAGCCGATCGACGTCGGGGTTCAAGGAGCACAGCCCGTTGCTGAGCTTTTCCGGCAGCATGGGAATCACTCGGCGCGGGAAGTACACGCTGGTGGCGCGGTCGTAAGCATCCACATCAATGGCGCTGCCTGTGGTCACATAGTGACTCACGTCGGCAATCGCAACAAGCAGGCGCCAGCCCTTGCTGCGCCCCACCTTGGCGGGCTCGCAATACACGGCATCGTCAAAGTCGCGCGCATCTTCGCCGTCAATGGTGACCAGAGGAATATCGGTCAGATCAATGCGGTGCTTGTAGTCTGCGGGTCGGACTTTTTCGGGCAGCGCCTTGGCTTGCTCGAGACAGGCGTCGGAGAAGATATGCGGCACGCCATACTTGCGCACCGCAATCTCGATTTCCATGCCTGGGTCATCCACCTCACCCAGCACTTCGGTGATGCGGCCCACAGGCTGGCCGAACAGCGCCGGCGCCTCGGTCAATTCGACCACCACCACCTGCCCCGGCTTGGCCGCACCTGTGGCGTTGGAAGGAATCAGAACATCCTGGCCGTAGCGCTTGTCTTCAGGGGCCACAAGCCACACACCGCTTTCTTGCAGAAAGCGACCAATGATGGGCTGGTCTGGACGCTCCACGATTTCCACCACACGGCCTTCGGGGCGACCGCGATGGTCATGACGGGCGATACGCACCTGGACCTTGTCCTTGTGCAGCACCGCTCGCATTTCATTGGGGGGAAGGTAGATGTCACGCTCACCATCGTCACGGACGACAAAGCCGTGTCCGTCGCGGTGGCCCTGCACAGTGCCCAAAATTTCTTCGTTCATATCGGCAACTTTTGCGCGAGGGTTCATTTTCTTGATATACAATCTATGTCTTTCCTGAGATGCCCAGGTGGCGGAATTGGTAGACGCACTAGTTTCAGGTACTAGCGGGTAACTCCGTGGAGGTTCGAGTCCTCTCCTGGGCACCAAGTTTAACGACAACCTGCAAGGGTTGAAACAAACTTGGGAAACATTCCTCAAGGGAATGTTCGCAAGCCAGACGGCATCTTAGAAAATTTGAAGATTCGGATTGAATGCAGAAAAAATGCATTACAATACGAAGATTCCCTGAAAGCCCAGGTGGCGGAATTGGTAGACGCACTAGTTTCAGGTACTAGCGGGTAACTCCGTGGAGGTTCGAGTCCTCTCCTGGGCACCAAACACGACAAGCCGTTGCATGCAAATGCAGCGGCTTTTTCGTTGGCGCCCCCGACTCCCTCTGACAGTACGCAGCACATACGAAAAAAGGGAGCCCAACGGCTCCCTTTTTCTTGAGCAACGCCTCCCATCGGGGCGATATGTCGCTTACTTGCGCAGCAATTGCTTGAGTGCGGTCTGCAGGCGACGGGCAGATGCCTCATCGCTGGCACTGCCCAGCACAGTGGCCACGTCCTGACCCCAGGTCTGCTGGGGCGAAGGATCGTTGCGGCGGGTCAGCATCTGCAGCTGCAACGCACGGCGTGCCGCCAGTTGATCGGCAGGAGTGTGCACATCGGCAGCCATTTCCAGGCGCAGCAGGGCCTCTGCAGCATTGCCCTTGGGCGCAGCAGCCACAGCACCGGACCAGGAAGAGCGCACAGGCGCCGTCACCTTGCTGCCCAGTTGCTGAGCCGATGGCAGCTGCGCAGCATCACGAGCCTGCCAGGCACCGAGTAGTTGAGTCAGCGCCTCGCCGTGCGCCTGGGCTGCCAGCTTGCGCAGAGCCTCCTGGGCATGCTCCACGGCATCACGCTGGGCACGGAAGGCTGGATCGGCCAGACGCGGTCCGCGCTCCTCGCGCGTGAACTCGCGACGGCCACGGCCGGCATCGCGGCTGTCGCGACCATCACGACCACCGCGCTCGCCACGCGCTGCATCGCGGCCACGGCCGCCATCCTTGCGATCGCCAGGACGACCACCTGCAGCAGTTGCCGCTTCCTTCCTCATTCCAGGGCGGTCATCGCCACGCACGGCCACCACGGGGCGTGCCGGCTTGGCCACTGCAGCGGCTTCGCTCGCTTGCGCCTCAACAGCTTCAGACGCTTGCTCTGTCTGGCCCTGGGGCTGGTTTTCATCAGCCTTGGCGGGCTGAGCCTTGATGGCTGCTTCGAGCTCGGCCAGCGCTGCATGGATCTTTTGCGCATCGCCGCTGGCATTGGCCGCCTCGACCGCCCTGGACGCATCCAGCACGCGGCGATCATGCTCGGACAACTCAACCGCCACCTGGCTGCGACCACCACGCTCCACGCTCTTGCGATTGAAGGCATCGTCCAGCGGCTTGCGGAATGCATCCCAGAGCTTTTGCTCGTGCTTGCGATCCAGCGGCACCACCTGGGCTTCGGCCTGCCAGCGCTGCTGCAGCGCCTTCACGGCGTCGATGCGCAGGCTGGGGGCTGCCCCCAGGGCCGTGGCTTCGTCGATCATGGCATGGCGACGCTCCAAGCTGGCCTTTTGTGCAGCCTGCAGGGGCGCTTCGGCAGCAGCCATGGCCTGCTTGAACAGGGGCTGCAGTTCGGCAAACAGCTTTTCGCCGATATGGCCGCTTTCACGCCAGCGCTCGCCGAACTGGCGCAGCGCGCGCAACATGTTCTTCCAGTCCTGGCTGGCCGCATTGCTTGCAGCCCAGGCCTTGATTTCTTCGATCAGCGCCAGACGCTGGGCCTTGGCCTGCGTGCTGTCCTGACGAATCTTGTCGTGCCAGGACTCGACCACCTTGTAGGCTGCGTTGCAGGCCTCGTCAAACTTCTTCCACAGCGCATGATTGGCCATGGCACCTTGGTCGGCCTGCTTCCATTGTTCGCGCAGGCTGCGCAGGGTTTCCTGGATCTTGCGACCACCCAGTGCCTGGCCTTCGGGACGGTTGAGCAAGGCTTCGGCCTTGGCCACCAGGTCTTCGCGCAGTTTCTCGGCCAGTTGACGCTGCCAACCCTCGGCCTCACCGGCGGCCAACAGGGCTTCATGCACTTCGCCCACCAGCGCTTCGTCCACAAAGCGTCCATGGGCCTTGATGGCTGCGCGCATGGCTTGCACGGCCTCGGAGCCGGCCTGGCTGTTGCCAGCTGCAGTTTCTGCCTTCAGCGCCTGCAGAGCCTGGCCCAGGCCAGCCTTGGCTGCTTCCACCTGCTCGGGCGTGGGCTTGCCACGGCCAGCGGCGGTTGCGCGCGGTGCGGCGGGCTTGGCCACTTCCACAGCAGCGGCTTCGGGAGGCAGACCACGGGCCACGCGGATTTCGTCGGCCCAGACGGGGACCGTGGGCAACGGCGCTGCCTCGTCGGCGGCAGCAGCCTCGGTCTGTGCCAGTGCAGACTGGAAAGCATCCCAAACCAGCGCCAGTTGTGCAGAGGCTGCTTCCAGCTGAGGCGGGAAACGGCCGTCCACGCTGCCCCAGCTGGCGTCACCGGTCAGCTCCTTGGCCTGCTCCTGCCAACGCGCAACATCGACTCCCAGGGCTTCCAGCACCGCCTTGGCATCCTTCCAGGACTTGGTGGACAGCACTTCGATGCGCTGCGCCAGCAGCAGCGCCACTTCGCGCTGCACCTGGGTGCGATGCTGCAGGTCCTCCACGGCCTTCACGCGCTCGCCCAATCGGGCCTTGAACTGCGACAGAGGCTCGCGCGACAGCGCGGCACCGGCCTTGGCGGCATCACGCTGCCAGGCAGCCGCAGCCGCCGCATCGAAGGGCTCTGCTGCCAGCAGTGCCTGAGCCTTCTCGGCCCATTCCACGGAGATTTTTTCCTGATTCGCGGTGCGACGGATCTCGTCAAGGCGTTCGCGCACGGCACGGGCAGCACTCTTGTCGCCCTTGCTCAGTTCCTTGTGAACGTCCTGGAGTTGCTCGACCGTGGGCTGAGTCGCCAACCAGTCGCGAATGCGCGCGGCGCGATCACCCGACGTCTCGGCGGAGAAAGCACCACCCGTCAATGCATCCAGCGGATGTTGCTCAGTATTCTTGGCAGAGGCCGGGTTCACTTCAGATGCATCAGACATGGTGCTGCTAGGAGAAATAGATGTCATGTAAGGGTCAGAAAATGCTTGGCAGCCAGCGCAGTCAACGCTGCAACCGGCCAGTGCCAGCCCACATGAGGGCAGACTTTCCAAGCGCAAGCCCAGGCACATGAGCACCTGGGCAAACCGGTATTTTCGCCTTTATTTAAAGGCAAGCCAAAAAATGCGAAATCGCAAGGTGTTTCGCAGCACTTTCCTCACTGCGCAGACAGGCTCAACTGGGCACGTGGCGTCCAGTCCTTGTCCTGCACATCCAGCTTGGGAGCGCCCAGGAACAGGCGTTCCAGCGGCAGCTGTTGCGTGGCCAAATAGTCCCTCACAGCCACACCGCGCGCCAGCGCCAGCTCGCGCATGGCATCGTCAGGCACCTTGATGCTGGCCACCAGCAGCGCCGTCATCTGGTCTGCAGGCAGATCCTTGGCCATTCCGACCATGTTGCGGGGCTTTTTGATGTCGGCACGACCGTAAACGGCCTTGAGCAGAGCCGGACGCTCGGCATCGCTGAACTCCATCACCTCGTCGCCACTCTTGCCTTCGCGAATCACGTTGCGGCGCTTTTGGGCCAGCAGCAGACGATCCAGCTCTTCAGTCTTCCAGGCCTCCTTGTCTTCGGCCTCACGCGACTCCCCCACCACCGTCATCTTGAGTGCGGGGCGGTCGTTGAGTGCCTTGACGATCTTGGTCAGTTGCTCCCTGGCCTTGCCGTCGAGCTTGGCGCTGCCCGGCGCAAAGTTGACTGCGCCCGACTCGTCGCCACCCGAGAACGCTCCCGACAACAGCGCAAACGGCGCGGTCACGGCCTTCATGATGATGTTGCCGATCACCTTGAAGATGATGGGCGCCAGACGGAACTGCGGGTCGTTGAGCGAGCCGCTCAGAGGCACATCGAGATCGATCACGCCGTTGCGGTCGGACAGCAGGGCCACCGCCAGCTTGACAGGCAGCGATGCGGGTGCGCCCTCCACCTTGTCGCCAAAGGTCAATTGGCGCAGCACCAGCTTGTTCGATGCCGTGAGCTGCCCATCAGGCTGCACCTTGTAGTTCACATCCATATAGAGCTTACCGCGCTCTATGCCATAGCCCGCGTACTTGATGGAATATGGCGACAGCGGCGACAGCTCCAGGTCATTCATCTGGGCACGCACATCCAGTGCCAGAGGCTTGGCCAGCGGGTTGACCTTGCCGCTGATATCGAGCTTCGCCGTACCCTGGGCCTTGCCCTTGATTTCAAGATCGGCCATTTGCGGCTCGACCTGGCCTGCAGGAGCCTGCGAAGAGAAGGCGCTCAGACGGCCGTTCAGCTCACTCAGATCGGCCGAGTAGTTGGGCTGAATGAAATAGTCGGAAAACTGCACCTTGCCGCCCGTCAGCACAATGGGCCCGACCTTGATGATGGGCGCGGGGCCGACATCTTCGGGCTTTGCGGGCTCAGCCACGGGTCTGCTGAGCTCGGGCTTCTCGCCAGCAGCCGCCTGGGCGTTCGCCTCTTCGTTCTGTGCGACGGACTGCTCGGACCTTTCGGTCTTCACGATGTCCTGCAGATTGATGCGGCCGTTGCGCTGCACGATGACGCGCGCAAAAAAAGTCGCTCAGCGCGGTTTCGCGCACACTCACCCGCAGCGGCTGAGCCGGTTGCATATTCAGGTCCAGGCCGCGCACCACCAGTGTTTTCCAGGCCAGCAAATCATCGCCAAGACCCAGGCCTGTGCGCGCAGCCAGTGCCTTGGCACGGTCTGCCGTGGAGTCATTGAGCACCGCCGTCAGCGCACCCTTGGCAGTACTGGGCTTGCCCACTTCCTCCTGCACAGGAGCCGCAAGCGTGGAGCGCACGCGCAGGTCGTTGAGCTCCACATCACCCGACACAGACAGCTGCGGCCCCTTGGCATGGGCCAGATAGTTAAGCTTGCCCCGGAAGTTGCCGTCGGCACGCACCAGATCCACATTGAGCTTGTGACCGAAATACGGCTCCAGCGCATGCAAGGGCACGGCACGGGCCTGCAACTGCCCCTGAGCCGAAACAGGGGTCAGACCCAGCTGCCCCTTGAACTGAATATGACCAGCCTGCACACGGCGACTGGCAGCTAGCTGAGCCGAGACCTCCAGCGGAGTCGGCGCTGCCTTGGCCGCCAGAGGCTCGAAAGCACCCATGCGTATGCGCAAGGCGCTCACATCCAGCTGCACGGGCCGTGCATTCCCGCCTTGCACAGGTGCTGCATCGCGAAACTGCAGCGCACCGCCATCCACGGCAATCGCTGCCAGCTTGACCGACCAGGGCTTGCCCGGCTCCGCCTTGCTGCCCTGCGTTGCCGGCTTGGCTGCAGGCGCTGCCACGGGCAACCAACGCTCGTACATCCAGTGCCCTTGTGCGTCACGCAGAGCCGCGAGCTGCGGCTTCTGCACGGCAATGGCCTCCACCTGCACCTGCCGGGCAGCAAGATCGACCTGAACGCCGCTGACCTTGATCTGTTCGATATTGACAGGGGCCTGCTTGTCCTGCAGCTGCAGCTTGTCGGCAGTCAGCTCGGCCACCTCTGCCACGACTCCGCCCTCACCCCAGGAAATCCGGGCATCGGTATTGAGCATGGCGCTGAGCTGCGGCTTGAAATGCGCTTGCATATAGGGCTGCACCCATTGCAGCGGCATCTGCTCGAGCTTGAGATTGAGATTGCCCGCCTTGTCCGTGGCTTCTCCATCCAAAGCCAGCCTGGCTGCCCCCTCCACCCGGGCCTGCTCAGCCGCTTGCAAACCTGCAGTGGCCGTCAGTTGCAAAGGCGCATTCATGGGCCAGGCCAGATTCTTGGCCTGCAGCACCAAAGGAGCCAGGGTCAGCGCCGCAGGCGCCGCGCCTGTTGCGGCATCCCGCCAATGCACGATGCCGCCTTCAATATCGAACTGCTGCACGCCGACGACCAGGGGCTTGCCAGGCTTTTCGGCCTTCGCATCTGCCTGGGCCGGAGTGCTGGCCTCGGCGGAGGCGGGCTCAGGCACGGCCTTCTCGAGCGGCGCTGCGGGGGCACCGGCCGGCGCATTCAAACCCAACCAGTTGATCACGCCCTGCGCATTGCGGCTGGCATGAACCTCGGGCTTGACCCAGCGCACCGATTCGAGCGCAACCTGGTTCTGCAGAGGCTGAACATTCTTGAGCTGCACCTCCAGCGCATCAAAGTTCAGCAGCGGCGCGCTCTGGCGGTCCTGCACCGCGACATTGCTCAAGGCCAGCTTGCCGCTGATGCTGACCACAGGCTGATCTTTTTGCTCGAAGCTGATCTGCAGATCCGTGTCCAGCACGCCAGACAGAGGCTGCACGGGAACGCTGGCAGGCACATAGCCCAGATAAGGGGCCAGATCGATGTGCTCCCATTTGAGTTGCATCGCCGTCTGGCGGGTGTCGGTGAACGGCGTGCTCTCGCCCGATGTGTCGAACTTGCTGCCGTTGAGATCGAAAGCCAGATGCGGCAGCACCTTGATCTCGCGCTTGGAGGCCAGATTGCTGATGAAAGGAATGCTCAGTTGCAAGTCCTTGAGCTCGTGCTTGCGCTGCACAAACTCGTCATTGAGCTCGATACGGCCGTCGCGCACTGCAATGTTGTAGAGCGCAAAGCTCAAGGGCTTGGACGGCTCTTCGTCCTCAGGCTCGGAGAGCCTGGCAATCACATCGTCGATATCGAGCTTGCCCAGTGAATGCTGGGTCAGTCGCACCACCGGCGCATCGACCTCGATCGCATCCAGCACAGGAGCGAGCCTGAACAAGGACTGCGCGCTGGCATTGATGAAGATGCGCTTGATCTGCAGCTGTGGCTCAGCGGCAGACTTCAGATATTTCTGAGCCGCCGAGCCCTCTGGATGCGCAGTTTCAGCTACTTTTTTTTATATCCTTATCGATCACCAGTTCGTGCAAGGTGATGGACATGGCCCAGGGCGCAAACTCGATCTTGCCCACATGGACGCCGCGCCCCAGCTTCTCGGCGGCCCGTTTTTCCAGCTGGCTTTTGGCCACCCAGGGCACTACCGCCCACAGCAACAGCCATAACAGCAAAAGAGCAAGAACAGACCAGATCAGCCGACGAAGCCAGCGATTCGATGTGAGCAAGGACATGGGCAATTGTTATTGATGCAGAGATTGAAAGCCTTCTAAGACTCTCAGGGGCGGGACCCGCCGCGCGCCCGGAACACCACTGTACCTTGAGCGCACCTGGTGTATCTAGATTGCGCTCTATATATAGATAGAGGCAAGAGGCGTTTCCAGGGAGAAGTTTGCGCCATAGGAATGCCGACCAGAGGCAGATGCGCGCGAAAAATGCAAACAATGCGCTACAGGAAAAAGACAACGCTGGAAATGACAAAGCCCGGAAGTGGCGAAACCGACTTCCGGGCTTTACGGCCGGTACCAGACCGGGCCGTTTTTCGCGGATCAAGGAGGGTGTGGTCCTTGCCGCTGGAAGCAACGATTGCTCCCTTTTGTGCCTCAAGCGAAGATAAAGAGCAAGTGCCAACAACCCATGGAATCAAAGGCCTCGGCGGAGTTTGCTTTTCCTTTCCTTTGGCAAGCACCTGCAACGTGCAGGCAGATTCACTATATCTGTGCTCGCGTAGGGCTACCAGGCTTTTTGCACTTTATTTCGCCTTGATGACAAATAAAACGATGTGAGCGTATACACCTCTTGAATCCGTGATTTTTTGCTGTAATTTTTTGAGCAAGCTGTACATTCATACAGTTTTTATATAATTTTAAAATCTAAAAAGTATTTTTGTTAGTGTTGACTGAATATTTAGAGCGCTTCTAGAATCCGCCAGCGCTCGAAATGAGCGTTTTTTTGTTTCCGCTGCCTCACGACTGAGCAGACCGATCGGCGCCCCAAGGGGCGCTTTTAATCGGCCCGCAGCAAACCTCATCGGCCAGTTGTCCTGGTTGCACTGCGAGATTGATCCGGTGCGACCTCGGGCGATAGCCAAGAAAGGACAAGCTATGCCAGCGTCAGGAAAATTAATCGCCTCTGCGCGAACGTTGGGCCATAAGACGGCCCACGGTTTTCTTGCTCTTACTCACAACGGTTTCGCCCTGCTGGGCTTGGCCGTGGCCATTTCGGCCCTGATTCTGATCTCTCGTCCGGACCTGCGTCTGGCCGGTGCAACCGAGCTGCGCGAGTGGCTCGACACACGCCTGCCCGCCAGCACCGTGGTGGCTACCGCCGAAGTGGAGGAAGCCCCTGCTTCCGCCAACATCGTCGTCGCCAGCGACCGCGCCACGGCCGTCAACCCCAAGAACCTGCCCAAGGAGCAGGCGGCTGTGGCCTACTGGCTCAGCAAAAAATACCGGGTGGCGCCCGAGCCGATTGCAGCCCTGGTCAGCGAAGCCTATGTCCAGGGCAAAGCCAACAAGCTGGATCCGACGCTGATTCTGGCCATCATGGCCATTGAATCGAGCTTCAACCCGTTTGCCCAAAGTTCGGTCGGTGCCCAGGGCCTGATGCAGGTGATGACTTCCGTGCACACCGACAAGTACGAAAGCTTTGGCGGCCAGCACGCGGCCTTCGACCCAGTGACCAATCTCAAGGTCGGCGTCAAGGTGCTCAAGGAATGCATTGCCCGCGCCGGCTCCATCGAGGGTGGCCTGCGCTACTACGTGGGTGCAGCCAATCTTCCTTCGGACGGCGGCTATGCTGCCAAGGTGCTTGCCGAACACCAGCGCCTGCGCCAGGGCGTGGGCCTGCAGGCCAGCCCGCTGATGACGGCCAAGTCCGACGAAGCCACCAAGGTCTCTCACGCTCAGCAAGTGGCACTGGCCAATTCCAACCTCTAAGCGACAGACCCCTGCATTTTTCAAGCTGGCTCCGGCCAGCTTTTTTTTATGCCCCGGCCAGGTCCTGCGGGAAAAACGGGCATAGGTTCTTCAGCCATGCCAGCTCAGCTACACTAGCGGGTGTACGCAACTGGCGATAGGCGCAGAATTTTCTGCCGCTGACGTGGAATCCGGCAGACTGCAAGGTCTGTGAACCACCGGGGAGCGTACCGCCCAGAGCCGCAGCGACTGCAGCCTGCAAGCGTTTCAGCCGTTCGCCTGGGCAGCCCTTGGCCTCAAGGGAATTTCTAAGTTCACAGGACTGCCATGTTTCAACGCACCGATACCGTCGCGAAAGTCGACCCCGAACTGTTTGCAGCTATTGAAGCTGAAAACCATCGCCAGCAAGAGCACATCGAGCTGATTGCCAGCGAGAACTACTGCTCGCCCGCCGTGATGGAAGCCCAGGGCTCCCAGCTGACCAACAAGTACGCCGAAGGCTACCCCGGCAAGCGCTACTACGGTGGCTGCGAGCATGTGGACGTGGTCGAGCAGCTGGCCATTGACCGCATCAAGCAGATCTTTGGCGCCGAAGCCGCCAATGTGCAACCCAATTCCGGCTCTCAGGCCAACCAGGCTGTGCTGATGGCTTTCGCCAAGCCAGGCGACACCATTCTGGGCATGAGCCTGGCCGAAGGCGGTCACCTGACCCACGGCATGGCGCTGAACATGTCCGGCAAATGGTTCAAGGCCGTCTCCTATGGCCTGAACGCCGACGAAGCCATCGACTACGACAAGCTCGAAGAGCTGGCCCGCGAGCACAAGCCCCGCATCATCGTGGCTGGTGCTTCCGCCTATGCCCTGCGCATCGACTTCGAGCGCTTCGCAAGAATTGCCAAGGAAGTCGGCGCCATCTTCTGGGTGGACATGGCCCACTATGCCGGCCTGATCGCCGCAGGCGTGTACCCCAACCCCGTGCCCCACGCCGACGTGGTCACCACCACCACCCACAAGAGCCTGCGCGGCCCCCGTGGCGGCGTGATCCTGATGAAGGCCGAGCACGAGAAGGCCATCAACAGCGCCATCTTCCCCGGCCTGCAAGGCGGCCCCCTGATGCATGTCATCGCAGGCAAGGCCGTGGCCTTCAAGGAAGCCCTGACTCCCGAGTTCAAGGCCTACCAGGAACAGGTCGTGAACAACGCCAAGGTGTTTGCCGAAACGCTGACCGAGCGCGGTCTGCGCATCGTCTCCGGCCGCACCGAAAGCCACGTGATGCTGGTGGACCTGCGCGCCAAGGGCATTACCGGCAAGGCTGCCGAAGCGGCCCTGGGTCTGGCTCACATCACCGTGAACAAGAACGCCATCCCCAACGACCCCGAGAAGCCTTTCGTGACCAGCGGCATCCGTATCGGCACGCCCGCCATGACCACCCGTGGTTTCGGCGAGGAAGAAGCCCGCATCACTGCCAATCTGGTGGCTGACGTGCTGGACAAGCCCGAAGACGAAGCCAATCTGGCCGCCGTGCGCGCCAAGGTGGCCGCGCTGACCGCCAAGTTCCCTGTCTACAGCAAGTAATTCCTGCTGCGCTGAGCTGTCATGAAGTGCCCCTTCTGCAACCATCCGGACACGCAAGTGGTTGAAACCCGCGAGTCCGAGGACGGGGGCTTCATTCGCCGCCGCCGCCGCTGCGGCGGCTGCGACAAGCGCTTCACGACCTACGAACGCCCCGAGGTCAGCTTTCCGACCGTGGTCAAGAGAGACGGCCGCCGTATCGAATACGAGCGCGCCAAGCTGCAAGGCTCTTTTCAGATCGCGCTGCGCAAGCGCCCCGTGAGCACCGAACTCATAGATGCCGCCATAGAGCGCATCGAGGACAGGTTGCTCAATCTGGGCCAGCGTGAAATCGATTCCAGCCGCCTCGGCGAGCTGGTGATGGATGAACTCAAGGGCCTGGACAAGGTCGGCTATATCCGCTTTGCCAGCGTCTACCGCAGCTTCGAGGATGTGGACGACTTCAAGAACATCATGGATGAGGTTCGCAGCCCCAAGGCCAAGGCCGCCAAAAAGCCCTAGGCCTGCCTGCCGTACCATGCCAAAAGCCACCCTCGGGTGGCTTTTGTTTTGCGCGCTTGACGGCAGGCGTTTGCTATGAACTCATGAGCATTTAGCGCAGTAATTCAAAAGAAATCAGATAGATTTTTATCTGATTTCCTTAATGAACGCGCGTAATTCGCTCCTTTAAAGGTAGCGCCATCGCGCCGCTGCGGCTTTGCTCGCGTACATGCTCGGCCAGGGCATCCAGATCCGGCATGCCGCCCACCACATCGATGCCTTGCGTGAAGGTGCTGAAATTGTCGCCGCCGCCGCCCAGATAGCTCTGCAGCCCCACGCGGTAGCGCCGCGACATCTCGAGCAGCCGACCGTTCAGGCGCAGCTCGCTCACGCGGCGGCCCGCAGGCTGGCGGCGGTCAAAGCGGTAGCTGAAGCCCTCGGACACCTGCAGAATGCGCGGCGCATTCACGGTGTTGCTGCCGCTGTCGAACTGCTGCTCCAGCGCCTGGCGAATCTGCTCGCCCGTCAGGCTCATCACCATCAAAGTATTGCCGAACGGCTGAACGCTGAACAACTGTCCATAGCTCACGCTGCCGTCGGCCGCAGGCAGCAGGTCGGCGCGCACACCGCCGGGGTTCACAAAGGCCAGTTGTGCCCCACCCGCTGAGGCATCGCGCGTGGCCGCGAGTATGGCGTCGGCCACGATGCGCCCCATCACGCTTTCGCCATTGGCTTGCGGCATGCGGCTGACAGGTCCGGCCAGCCGCCCTGCAACGGCCTCGGCCAGCGGCCGGGCCGCAGCCTTGTAACGAGCAACCAGCGCCGCCACTTCGGCATCGGCATCAAAGACTACAAACTCGGGCTGCAAGCTCACCATGCCGCCAACGCTGCGATAGCCCTCGCCCTGCACGATGGTCTGGTGCGCCGATTTGCGGCTCACGCGGCCGGTGCGCGCATCCACCGAGAGCCGGATTTCGGTCAGCAGCGTGCCGTACTGGCCGGCGCTGGTCAGCAAAAAGGGCTTGCGGGGATTCACCCTGGCGTAATCGCAGATATAGGAGCGATGGGTGTGACCGGAAATCACCACATCGATCTCGCTGGAGAGCTGCTCCAGAATCGGCACGATGGCACCGGACAGACCTTGGCAGCTATCGTCCTGCAGGCCCGAAGTGGTGGCCCCGCCCTCATGGATCAGCAGCACGATCACATCGGCGCCCTGCGCACGCAGCTGTGGAATCAGCGCATTGGCCGTCTGTGCCTCGTCGGCGAATGTCAGCCCCCTGACCCCGCTGGGCCGCACCATATGCGGCGTGTTCCTGAGCGTCATGCCGATGAAGCCCACGCCTATGCGCAGACCGTCCTGCTCGAAGAACTTCACCCCGGTCGCCGGGAACAGCGGCCGGCCGTCTTCACGTAGCGTATTGGCCGCGAGAAACGGGAACTCCGCCCCCTTGAAGGGCTGGCTGATCTGGCATGGCTGCTTGCTGGTGAACTTCTCGCAGCCACCGTTTTGCATGCGCAGCAGCTCGGCCACGCCCTGGTCGTATTCGTGATTGCCGGTGGCCGCGAAGTCCACCCTCATGAGGTTGAGCACCTCTATCGTCGGCTCATCGAGAAACAGCGCGGAGACCATGGGCGAGGCCCCGATCATGTCCCCGGCCGTGACCAGCGCCACATGGCGGCTGGCCTGGCGGCGCTGGGCGATGGCCCGGGCCATGTAGGCCACGCCGCCAGCGGGCACGGCAATGTTCTGTCCCTGCGCGTTCTGGGCCGTCACGGCCAGTCCGGGCGGCTCCAGATGGCCGTGCAGGTCATTGAAGCCCAGCACGGTGATCTCCATGCTGGCAGGCCTGAGCGCACCGCCACCGCAAGCACTCAAAACCAGCACGAACAGCCCAGCGTACATGGGGCGGAAGGCATTGCGAAAAGCACAACGCCAGCCTGGCGACAGGGCGCGAGACTGGCGTTGATCCGGTTTTTTGTCAGTTGCAACCATCAGACTCTCCTGAGTCAGAGGTTTTAACGCACAAAAAGGTCTAGGTGATGTCAGCTGGCCGAGGCCGGAATCGGAGCCAGGCCGGAATCCACATCGGCATTCTGCGCGCGGTGGCGCAGCGCATGGTCCATCACCACCAGCGCCAGCAGCGCCTCGGCGATCGGCGCGGCACGAATGCCCACGCAGGGGTCATGGCGCCCCTTGGTGATGACTTCGGTGCTCTGGCCGTGCACGTCTATGGACTCACGCGGCGTGATGATGGAGCTGGTGGGCTTGATGCCGATACGCACTTCCAGATCCTGGCCGGTGCTGATGCCGCCCACGATGCCGCCCGCGTTATTGCTGCGGAAACCCTCGGGGCTCAGCGAATCGCCGTGCGTGGTGCCGCGCTGGGCCACGCTGTCAAAGCCCGCGCCGATCTCCACGGCCTTGACGGCGTTCAGACCCATCATGGCGTAGGCGATGTCGGCGTCCAGGCGGTCATACAGGGGCTGGCCCAGGCCGACCGGCATATTGCTGGCGTTCACACGCAGCGCCGCGCCGCAGGAATCGCCGCTCTTGCGCAGCTGCTCCATGTATTCCTCGAAGCGGCTCACATCGGCCACGGGCGCGAAAAAGGGGTTGTTCGGCACATGCTCCCAGCTCTCGAAACCTATGGGCAGCTCGCCGATCTGGGTCATGCAGGCGCGGAACTCGGTGCCGAACTTTTCCTTGAGCCATTTCTTGGCCACGGCACCCGCAGCCACGGTGGGCGCCGTCAGGCGTGCCGAGGAGCGACCGCCGCCGCGCGGATCACGGATGCCGTACTTCTGGAAATAGGCATAGTCGGCATGACCGGGACGAAAGCTCTGCGCGATATTGGAGTAATCCTTGCTGCGCTGGTCGGTGTTGCGGATCAGCAGCGCAATCGGCGTGCCCGTGGTCTTGCCTTCGTAGACGCCGGAGAGAATCTCCACGGCATCGGGCTCGTTGCGCTGCGTGACGAACTTGCTGGTGCCGGGGCGGCGTCGATCCAGATCATGCTGGATGTCCGCCTCGCTCAAGGCCATGCCCGGAGGGCAGCCGTCAATCACACAGCCAATGGCCGGACCGTGGGACTCACCGAAATTGGTGACCGTGAAAATTGTGCCGAAGGTATTGCCGCTCATAGGCTGCCGATTATCGTTGAAGTGATGATTGACGGCTGCACACTGTCCTGCCTAAAGTCTTTTCACCATGCTCAAACTTGCGTTTATTCTGGCCTCGGCCCTGGTGTCCGTGGTGATCGGCGGCGTCGGCGGTCTGCTGTTCTTCGAATTTGCACCGTCGCGCTGCGCGGGCCAGTATGCCTGCGGCTACGGCAAGGCCGTGATCGGCATGATGGTGGGCCTGGGTGTCGCCTTGTTGTGCTTTGTGGGGCTTCTGCTCAAGGGTCTGCGCAAGGCAAAGCCGCCAACGACTGTATTGCAGAGCCCGCACAGCCCAGCCGACCGACAGCCATAAGGCAGCGCTGCGTCGCCTGCAGAGCACATCAGGCTGGACATGAAAAACCCCGCCTCGGCGGGGTCTGCAGCAAAGGCTGGCTTATTCGGCGCCCTGGCGCTCGCCTTCGGGCCAGTCGCGGATATAGGCCTTGAGCATGCGGTTCTCGAAGTTCTGGCTGTCCACCACGGCCTTGGCCACGTCATACAGCGAGATCACGCCCATCAGCATGCGCTTGTCCATCACGGGCATGTAGCGCGCATGGCGGTCCAGCATCATGCGGCGCACCTCGTCCATATCGGTTTCCATGGTGCAGGTCATGGGCGCGTCGTCCATGGCGCCACGCACGGAGATGTTCTCCACGCCGCCGGTCTTCACAAAACCCTGGATCACTTCGCGGAAGGTGAGCATGCCCACCACATCGCCGTGATCCATCACGACCAGCGAGCCAATGTCCTTCTCCGACATCACCTGCACCGCCGCGGCCAGGCTTTCGTCGGGCGACACCGTGTACAGGGTATTGCCTTTGACGCGCAGGATGTCACTAACTTTCATTGCTGTTCTCCGAATCTGTTTGGCACGCTGTGGCAGCTTTTGTCCTGCATGTGTCAGCACATGCGGCATCGCTTTGCACAGAATGCAGGTGCGTGCACAAATATAGCCCACAATGGCTTGCATTGAGAAAAACTAAATCAATGACGAAACATATGAATTCCCACATATTCATTCGTCTATCCGACCAAATCGATATTTGATTGCGTGCTCGATCACACATTGCGTCGATCAAAACCAGCCATGGAGACAAAACATGCCCGGCTACTCTGACCCCGGCTTTGACACCCTGAGCCTGCATGCAGGCGCCCAGCCCGACCCCGCCACCGGCGCACGTGCCGTACCCATCCACCTGACCACGTCCTTTGTCTTCGAATCCAGCGACCACGCGGCAAGCCTGTTCAATCTGGAGCGCCCCGGCCACGTCTACAGCCGCATCTCCAACCCCACCAATGCAGTGCTCGAGCAACGCGTCTCGGCCCTGGAAGGCGGCGTGGGCGCGATTGCCGTGGCCAGCGGCCAGGCGGCGCTGCACCTATCGATTGCCACGCTGATGGGCGCGGGCAGCCATATCGTGGCCAGCACGGCCCTGTATGGCGGCTCGCAGAACCTGCTGCACTACACGCTGGCGCGCTTCGGCATAGAGACCACCTTCGTCAAGCCCGGCGACATCGACGGCTGGAAGGCTGCCGTGCGCCCCAACACCAAACTGTTCTTCGGCGAAACCGTGGGCAACCCCGGCCTCGATGTGCTGGACATTCCCACCGTCAGCCAGATCGCCCACGAAGCCGGTGTGCCGCTGCTGGTGGACTCGACCCTGACTTCGCCCTGGCTGATCAAGCCTTTCGAGCATGGCGCGGACATCGTCTACCACTCGGCCACCAAGTTCCTGTCCGGCCACGGCACGGTGATCGGCGGCATCGTCGTCGATGGCGGCAGCTTCGACTGGGAAAAATCGGGGCGCTTTCCCGAGCTGACCCAGCCCTATGACGGCTTTCACAACATGGTGTTCAGCGAGGAGTCCACCACCGGCGCCTTCTTGCTGCGCGCCCGCCGCGAAGGCCTGCGTGACTTCGGCGCCTGCATGAGCCCGCACAGTGCCTGGCTGATCCTGCAGGGCATCGAAACCCTGCCGCTGCGCATGGAGCGCCATATGCGCAACACCGAAAAAGTGGTGCAGTTCCTCGCCAGCCACCCGCTGGTCAGCCGCGTGGGTCACCCCATGCTGGAGACCCACCCCTCGCACACTCTGGCCAGAAAACTGCTGCCGCGCGGCGCCGGCTCGGTGTTCAGCTTTGACATTGCCGGCAACCGCAACCAGGGCAAGAAGTTCATCGAAACGCTGAAGGTCTTCAGCCATCTGGCCAATGTGGGCGACTGCCGCTCGCTGGTGATCCACCCCGCCAGCACCACGCATTTCCGCATGAGCGACGAGGCTCTGGCCCAGGCCGGCATCGGCCAGGGAACGATCCGCCTGTCGATCGGCCTGGAAGACGCCGACGACCTGATCGACGACCTCAAGCGTGCGCTGAAGGCGGCCGAGAAAGCAGCCTGAAAGCCCTGAACAAACATGGTTGCCACAACTTCTGCATCGCTGGACTGGAAGCAGTTTGAACAGACTTTATTCAGCATCTACTGGCAAGATGCTCAGGCGTTCCTTGCCGCGAACCCTCAAGAACGCATCTACGCACTGGCACTGAACGGCCTGTACCGTGAGCAGGACGGCCCCATTTACCTGCCCACGCTGTCGGCCAATAGCGAGCAGGCCTATTCACAAATGGTGAATGCCCCCGGGCCGCAGGGTCGTTTGTCCGAATTCGACCTGAATACCGGCCAGTTGGGCAGTCTGCGCTGGAACCCGCCGGATTGGGAATGGGAAGAGCTGGATTCGACCTCGGACTCTCAGGAGTTGCTGCAACTGGAGCAAGCCTTGCTGGCCGAAGCCAATAAAAGCACGCCTGCCCACTGGTTGCGTACCGAGGCGCACCTGATCAAGGCGCTGACCCGCATCTGCAAGCAGCTGACCAAAGCCTGTCAAAAATCGCCCTGGGCCAGCCAGCTCACTCCAGAGTTTGCGGTGCTGATCCATGTGGAAGACACTCAGGAATGCGAAGCCCTGGCGCGCCAGAGCATGGGGGAGGCGCGCTTTGTTGCATTGTTTCCCTGCCATGACCAGGACGCGCAAAGACGCGCCAGAGTTGCTGCGCTCTCCGCCGCTCAACAGCTGCAATACCATCTGAGCTGCCTGGAAGGTATCGGGTGCCCGGAACTGGGACTGAGCCGCAAAGAGGCGCAATTGCTGGGCGAAGAGGCCGAGACTGCGCTGCTTGCCATGGATCACAGCCAGGTGGCTCATGCGCTGCTGCCCATGCTGACTCGGCTTGGCAAACAGTGGCGTGCGGCCATGTTGCTGGCCCAGATGGCTTACCGGGACGAACAGGTACTGACTGCACTGCGTCAGCAGGTACAAGCCCCCATCCACAGCCCCAGGGAAGAAAGCGAGCGAGGCTGGTGCGCCAGTGCCTTGGGGTCGTTAGGCGACCAGGAGTGGCTGCAGCAGCAAATAGGTACCACGGCCGTGCCTGTGGACAGGATCGCGCAAGGCATTGCCTACCCCTACCGCGCCTGGAACAGCAAGCCGGGAACCACGGCCCTGCACCTTGACTACGCGCCACTGGAGCGGGCGCTCGACCTCAAGCACCCGGCCTTGTCCCAGGCGCTGAATGAAGAGCTATCACCCGGAACCGGTTATTGCAGCCTTCGGGTTGAGGATTTGGAGCAAGCCCTCTTCGCTCTGCAGTCCGTTCACGCTCTGGTGCGCGTGCATGCTGCATGCATCATGGGAGAGCGAAGCCTTGGTGCTGCCGCTGGCAGGCGCATCACCCCTGTACTGGCACAAGCCCTGAGTCACGACAGCAACGAAGGCGTACGTTATCAGGCCATGCTGAGCCTGCGGTATTGGAAAAAAGCCGGCACAGCGCAGCGAGCTGTGATTGAGCATGCCGCCAAACACGATGCCAGTGACCACATACGCGAACTGGCTCAGCAATGGCTGAATGAACACTGCTGAGTCACAAAGAACAGAACCGGAGACAAACATGCAAATCAATGTGCAAGGCGCAGACATCTACGCCTACACCGGCGGCAAGGCTTTCGACGCGGCCAAGCCCACGGCCATTTTCATCCACGGCGTGCTCTGCGATCACAGCGTCTGGGCGCTGCAAAGCCGCTACATGGCCAATCACGGCTGGAACGTCCTGGCCATCGATTTGCCTGGCCATTGCAAAAGCGGCGGCCAAGCACCGGAATCCGTCGAGGAGGCTGCAGGCTTCATAGGTGCGCTGATGGATGCGGCAAACCTGCAGCAAGCTGCGCTGATCGGCCATAGCTGGGGCAGCCTGATTGCCATGGAGACTGCGGCCAGGCTAAATAACCGCATCAGCCATCTGGTACTGGTGGGTACGGCCTTTCCCATGAAGGTCTCGCCCGCGCTGCTGGAGTCGGCGCTGAATACGCCCGAGAAAGCCATCCAGATGGTCAACACCTTCTCGCGCGCCACGCTGGCACCGCCCAATGGTGCAGGCAGCTGGGTGTTTGGCGCCGGTATGGCTCTGGGCCGCCGCGTGCTGGCCAGCAATACGGGCACAAATCTGCTGCATGCAGGCTTCAAGGCCTGTGACAGCTATGCGGGTGGCGAAGCGGCCATGACGCAGGTCAGCTGCCCGCTTCTGTTTGTGCTGGGCGAGCAAGACCAGATGACCCCGCCCAAGGCAGCCAAGGGACTGATCGATGCGGCCAAAGGCGCGGGCAAAGCAGTGAAGGTGCAGGTGATTCCCAACGGCCACAACCAGATGACGGAGTCGCCCGACGCGACGCTGTTTGCGATTCGGGATTTTCTCGCTGCATGAGCCATTAAGCTTGGGCCATGAGCCAAACCTTCCAGCACCACGGCCAACTGGCTGCCGCCTGCGCCGAATGGGCCAAAATTTCACTGACCGGTTTGCAGCCCCGGCGCAATCTCAATCTGAGCGATAAAAAAAACCGACTGGAAGGAAGCACTGAGCGCGCTCAAGCGCTTTGCCAACAGCGATAGCTATAAAGCTCACCAGGATTTCCAGGCACATGCCGCGCTGGAGAACTACTGGAAATGGAAGGAAGTGGGCGAGCAGGCGCGCTGGCTGCTGATCTATGGCATCGATCTGGGCCTCTGCGGCGATGTGCTGCGCCCCATCTACCAGGAAGTCGTCGCACTGTGGATTGATGCCGCCTCGGTGGCCGAGCATGCGCGCGCCAGCATGGCGCAGGAGACTGGCGAGGACTATGGCGTAGGTGCGCCCATCAACACGCGCGCTGACGACTACGCTGTTGCCGTGACCCTGCTGTCGCTGGCCACGCTGCTGGATGCACAGGATGACGTACCGGCGATTGATGAGCATGTGCTGGCCTTCGATACGGACCAGTTGCTGGATTATCTGTGCGCAGGCGGTCTGCAGCTGCAGCAGGTCAGCGAGGAGCTTTTCCACAAACGCCCTTACGGCGCCATGAAGCCTTTTTTTTGAACAGCTCGAAGCCCTGCCTGACCCGCTGCTGCCCTATCTGCAAACCCAGTACCAGGAGTTTCTCAAGCTCTCGCCCAAGCAGCAGAAGAAAGGCAGTCCATGGCTGGGCACGGGCTACTGGGCGCTGGAGGTGGCCGCCCTGGCCGTGCTCTATGACTGGGATGACAGCGCTTTGCGCAGCAGCCCGCACTACCCGGCCGATCTGGTCGACTACGCCCGCGGGCGCTGGCTCAAACAGAGTCAGGCGATTTTTGACAGAAAACCGGCGATGCGGCTGCTGATGCGCTCGGGCAGCTCGCGGTGCGGCACATGGCCGCCGCCAGCAATGATTTCCGCTTCGCAAGGGCCCTGCGCCCAGGTGCAGATGTTCTCCGGATGCACGAGGGAGCCGAATTCATCGAGCTCGCCGTGAATCGCCAGCACCGGGCAATGCACCTGTCTCAAGGCCGCATCCAGCCGGTAATGCGCGAAATGCGGGCTCAGCCAGGTGTCCACCCAGGCTGACAGCACCCAGGCTGCCTTGTCGCCATGGTAGCGGGCAAGCCGCTCCAGTTGGCCGGGCTGGGCAAAGTTGTCTCGCGCCGCCCTGATGCCCTGCAAGGTGCGGTCTTCGACAAAGCTCTGGGCCGATTCGGTAATCAACGCCTGGCATTGCCGTCCATACGCAGCTGCCACCATGGCCGCCATGCCGCCGCCCACGCTGTGTCCCAGCATCACGAAATCGCCCAGGCCCAGCGCCTGATGCAGCGGCGTGAAGCCGGCCTCGACCTCGCTTTCCACAAAACTGGGTTGAAGCCGATGCGGATTGGGGTCCGAATGACCGAAGCCCAGGCGGTCATAGGCAATGACTTCACGCCCGGTGGCCGCGGCCAGCTGCGCGGGAAATTCGCGCCACAGATCGACACTGCCCAGCGAGTCGTGCATCAGCACCAGCGGCGCCTTGGCCGCCCCGCCCTGCGCTTGCCAGCGTTTGACATGGAGCTGCCCGTCGGGCGTCTGAACACGGGTTTCACTGGAGCTGATCACAACAGGCGGCATGGTGTCGTCAAACATGGGCAGGGTCTGGGTTGAAGGCGATGAGATGTGCTGCCACCTTAGCAAGAGAGCGCTCATGGCAGCTCGGCCAGAATCTGGAGTGGCCTCAAAGATGGCGAATCTGGCCGATTTTGAGCAGTCTTGCCGTATATAGCCTGTCGTTCAGGTGACGAAGACCTCCGACCGCAACCTGCCAGCACTCGCTAACCCGCTGGTCTGACCATGCTGTCGGCAGTATAAAAACAGCATCACCTTCACCGGGGGTTGCCATGTCACAGACCACGACCTCAGAGCCGGACGGCGCTGTCAAGGCCAGCGTGGATCCGCGCCAGTTCAAGAGCTTTGCCGAGTTCTATCCCTTCTACCTGGGCGAGCACAGCAACCTCACCTGCAGACGGCTGCACTTCATCGGCACCAGCCTGTCGCTGCTGTTCTTGCTGACGCTGTTTTTGACAGGCGACTGGTGGTACTTGCTCGCAGGCCTGATCTGCGGCTATGCCTTTGCCTGGGTCGGGCATTTCGGCTTTGAGAAAAACAAGCCCGCCAGCTTCAAGCGACCGCTCTACAGCTTTCTGGGCGACTGGATGATGTGGCGCGACATCTTGCTGGGTCGCATCAAGATGTAGCGCCGCGCACCTCCGCCGGCCTGCTTTCTGCGCAGCAAATCGCCGCCCATGGCCCCATGCGAGGCCTGCCATCGGCAGGCCCGGACTTCAGAGCAGATATTCATAGATATCCGCCTTCAGAGATCAAACTCTATGAATATTTCCGTCAGGAGCAGCAATCAGTTCGGCCACGGTCATGGCATCGAGCTGGGCACGCTGCCACAGCGGTCGCACCGCCTCGGACGGCTCAAGCAACAGGCTCTGCACCAGAGGCTCGACCCGCGTGGCCTGCGGATCGACCAGCAGCACATAGCGCGGCTCGGTGCTCTCAAGCGACACATAGGCATCGGGCGGCTGTACGGCCCCTACCCAGTCCAGCTTGGCCAGCGCCTGCAGCACGGGTTGAATCTGGGAGGCTTCCACACGCAGGCGCCGCGAAAGCTGGTGCACATACAGGCCCTTGTGCGGCAGCTCGCGCTCCTTGGCCAGGCATTGCAGCACCTCGACGGCCAGCTCGAACTGCCAGCCACGGTGTCCTGTCAGCCGTTCCACCCCGGCAAGCACCGTGGGCAGATAGGCCGTGACCAGAGCCCCCAGCAGCACAATGCTCCAGGCCACATACATCCAGATCAGCAAGATGGGCAGCGTGGCAAACGCGCCGTAGATCACCGAGTAGGTCGGCACGGACGACAGATACAGGCCCAGCACCTTCTTGGCCACTTCCATGAACACGGCCACAAACACGCCCCCCACCAAGGCATGGCGCCAGCGCACAGGCGTGTTGGGCACATAGTGGTAGAGCCCGGCCATGCCGGCGGCCAGCACCACGAACTCTATGGAATCAAAGACAAAGCGCAGGCTGCCGGGCAGCGCATTGACCATGCCCTTGGAGGCCGACATCACATAGGACGACAGCACCAGGCTCAGGCCCAGCAGCAGCGGCCCCAGCGTGATGGCGGCCCAGTAGATCAACACGCGCTGGCCCAGCGGCCTGAGCTGGCGCACGCGCCAGATGTTGTTGAGCGTGCGGTCTATGGTCAGGATCAGCGCAATGGCCGTGACCATCAGTATGGAAAAGCCGACCAGGCCCAGCTGGCTGGCCTTGGAGGCAAACTGCGTGAGATAGCCCAGCACCTGGCGCGCAATGGTCTCGGGAATCAAGCTGTCCATCAGCCAGCGCTCCAGCACCTTCTGCGCCTTGCCAAAGATCGGGAAAGCCGTGAACAAGGCCAGCGCCACGGTAAAAAATGGCACCAGCGCCAGCAGCGATGTAAAAGTAAGACTGCTGGCCGTCACGCCCAGGCGGTCTTCCTTGAAGCGCGCCAGCAGCACCTGGGCCGTGTTGTGCCAGGGGAAGGTACGCAGGCGCTGCTGCGCACGGCGGCTCCTGCGGCGCAAGGCAGTCTTGAGCTCCTGCTGGCTGGGCATCTGGGGCTTGGGGATACGCCCGGCCAGATCCTTGCAGCTAGCTGCCAGCGCCCTGGCCTTGTCGAGTTTGCGGCTGCGCGGGCTCTCGGCAACGCGCTCCGAGCCGCCGTCGGGACTGTCGATCACTCCTGAAACGCAAGCATGCACTGCTTTCTGGTCCTGGGCTGGCGTCGTATTCGGCGTGGAATAGCTGGTCCAGCCCTGAGCTGCCGTGCTGAATGCCGCCGCAGGCGTCGCGGCAGGAGCTGGCACGGGTTCGGGCCGAGCCAGGTCGTTGCCAAGATCGGGCATGGGTTCGAACACTGGCTCCAGCGGCAGGCCCGGACCATCGAGGCTGGGTTCCTGACGCTGCTCGACCTGTCTGGGCTCGGCGGCAACGTTCGCTGCATGCGCTGCAGCAGGTGCGGCTGTCGACGCCGGCGATACCACACGGTCCCGATCTTCCGTCACCGGCCTGGCTTGCTGCGTCTTGCCTTCCAACGCAGCCCAAAAGCCGGCACGCTCGTTTTTCTTCATGACGGCACTCCTTCACGAACGCAAAAGGAGGACGGGTGCTGCGCAACATCAAGCGCAGAACGCAAAACAAAACGACCGGATTCAAACAGAGCTGGCATGACCGATATGATGCCACTGCTATGACCGACGCCCTCTCGCCCCAAGCCGCCGAAAACACTTCTTCACCAATCCAGCAGCCCGGCTCCGATGTGGCCGCCACGCGCTGGCTGGCCGTGGGCAGCCTGCTGGCACTGATGCTGCTGTGCGTGGCCTGGGAGTTGTGGCTGGCACCGCTGCGCGAGGGCGGCACCTGGCTGTTTCTCAAGGCCCTGCCGCTGGCGTTCGCCGTGATCGGCCTGCTCAAGCGCCGCATGTACACCTATCGCTGGCTCAGTCTGCTGGTCTGGCTGTACTTCACCGAAGGCGTGGTGCGGGCCTGGAGCGATGCCGCGCCCAGCCGCTGGCTGGCGCTGGCAGAGGTGGCGCTGTGCGTGCTGCTCTTCATCGCCTGCGCAGCCCATGTGCGCCTGCGCCAACGTGCCGTCAAGGCGGCCCGGCTCAATCAGGCGTGATGCCTTCGAACTGCGCCAGCGTCCGCACCTGCGCCGCCAGCGCATCGAACAGCAGTTGCGCGGCCGGTGACAGCGCACGGCGCGGGCGCTGAATCAGCAGCGTGCGGCGCAGAATGCGCGGCTCGTCCAGCAGGCGAAAGCCCAGATCGCCCTGCAGACCCAGTGAAGGGTGGCGCGCCGTCAGCGCCGGAACGATGCTGACGCCCAGGCCCAGACTCACGGCCTCGAACAGCAATTGCGGATTGGACAGGCGCAGCGGTGTCTGCAGCAGGTTCTGCGGCATGCCCGGTGCCGAAGCCAGCAGTTGGCTGATGGCGGTATCGGTGGTCAGGCCCACAAAAGCCAGATGGGGCAGCCGGGCCAAATCGGCCGCCGTCAGCCGCCTGGCCTGCAGCAAGGGCTCATCGAGCCTGGCCACCAGCCCCATGGCATCGCTGATCAGCGGCTGGGTCAGCAAATCGCCGCCGGCCGGATGTGCCGCTCCCACGCCGAAATCCACGCTGCCGGCCTGCACGCGCTGGGCAATGCCTTCAGCGCTGTCCTCAATCAGATCCACCTCGATGCCCGGATGCCGGACCCTCAAGGCCGGCAGCACCGGCAGCAGCAGCACGGCCAGCACCGACGGAGCGGCAGCAATGCGCACCTTGCCGCGGCGCAGTGCGGCCAGATCGCCCAGGTTCTGAAAGCCCTGCTCCAGCATCTCGAAGGCCTGGCGCACATCGAGCAAAAAGGCCTGACCGGCGGCCGTCAACCCCACGGTTCGCGTGGTGCGGTCAAACAGTCGCAGGCCCAGGGCATCTTCTAGCTGGCGAATGGATTCGGACAGGGCCGACTGCGTCAGGCACAGCTCGCGGGCTGCCGGGGCAAACGCGCCCTGGCGCGCCACCTCGTCAAAGGCGCGCAACTGGCGCAGGCTGATATTGTTCGGAAAAACTGGCATAACCAAGCAATTTATTTCGATTGCCCCGTAGTCTGCCATGCTCTACGCTTGCGGCTTCATGGTTTTCCTGCAGCCGCCCTGTGCGTGGCTTAGGATTTCCGTCTGTCTCCCCTCTCTGCCGCCGCTGCTGCGGCCTGCTTGTCATGACTTCCACCGCTTTGCTTGAATCCCTGCGCCAGATTGTGGGCGCTCCCCATGTGCTGACCGATGGCGACCTCAGCGCCTACGAACAGGACTGGCGCAAGCGCGTGCACGGCAAGTCCCTGGCCGTGGTGCGCCCCGGAAACACGGCCGAAGTGGCCGGCGTGGTCAAGGCCTGCGCCGCAGCCGGCGTGCAGATCGTGCCCCAGGGCGGCAATACCGGGCTTTCCGTAGGCTCCACCCCCGACGACAGCGGCCGGCAGGTCGTGCTCAGCCTGACGCGCCTGAACGCCGTGCGCCATATCGACAAGGACAATCTGACCTTCACCGTCGAAGCCGGCTGCATTTTGCAGAACCTGCAGGAGCTGGCCGACCAGCAAGGCCTGCTGTTCCCCCTGTCGCTGGCCGCCGAAGGCAGCTGCACGATCGGCGGCAATCTGGGCACCAACGCGGGCGGCACACAGGTGGTGCGCTATGGCAACACCCGCGATCTGTGCCTGGGCCTGGAAGTGGTGACGCCCCAGGGCGAAATCTGGGACGGCCTCAAGGGCCTGCGCAAGGACAACACCGGCTATGACCTGCGCGATCTGTTCATCGGCAGCGAAGGCACGCTGGGCATCATCACCGCCGCCACCATGAAGCTGTTCCCGCAGCCGGCCGCCCAGCTCACGGCCTTTGCCGCCGTGCCCTCCATGGAGGCCGCCGTACGCCTGCTGGGCCTCGCGCACCAGCACCTGGGTGCGGGACTGACGGGATTTGAAGTCATGGGCCAGTTCGCACTGAGCCTGGTCGTCAAGCACATGCCGCAGCTGCGCGTGCCCTTTGCCGACATGGGCGACGAAGCCCCTTATTGCGTGCTGCTGGAGAACAGCGACAGCGAGTCCGAGCAGCATGCGCGCCTGCGCTTCGAGCACTTGCTGGAGCTGGCCTTTGAGGACGGCTGCGTGGTCAACGCCGTGGTGGCGGAGAGCCTGACCCAGGCCCATGACCTCTGGCATATCCGCGAGAGCATTCCTCTGGCCCAGGCCGAGGAAGGCCTCAACATCAAGCACGATATCTCGGTCGCAGCCTCGCGCATTCCGGCATTTGTCGAGCATGCCGACGCCGTGCTCAAGCGCGAGATTCCCGGCGTGCGTCTGGTCAACTTCGGCCATCTGGGCGACGGGAATCTGCACTACAACGTGCAGGTTCCCGAGGGCGAGGACGGCAAGGCCTTTCTGCGCGACAAGGAGGCCCTGGTCAACCACCTGGTCTACGAGGCCGTGGACGCCTTCGGCGGCTCGTTCTCGGCCGAACACGGCGTGGGCGCACTCAAGACGGACAAGCTCGAAAAATACCAGTCCCCCGTTGCGCTGCAGATGATGCGCGCCATCAAGAATGCGCTGGACCCCCAGGGCCTCATGAACCCCGGCGTGGTGCTGACGCGCGGCTGATCCTGGCATCGCCGACAAAAAAGCCCTGCATTGCTGTGCAGGGCTTTTTGCATTGACCGGGGCTTTAGCGAGAGGCAACGATATTGCGCAGCATGTTCTCAACCGCGCTGGGCCAGGGGATGTCTGCGCCATCCACATCGGTGAACACGGTCTGCCTGCCCTCGCTGAGCAACCAGACACGCAAGCCGTTGCGCACGGGATCAATCACCACGGCGGCCATTTCCTCGCCCCCTTGGTGCTGGCGATTTCCCATCACATAGAGCAGCCCTGCAGAGGGCTCCAGCGGGCCCAGGGCCTGCAGATTCTTGAGCAGCGTCTCGTACTGACTGCCGCCCATCAGCGTCTTCAGCCGCAGGGCCAGCACGCCGTCCTTCACATAGTCCACGCCGTCCCAGCGGTACTTGCCCTGCAGCGGCTTGAGGCTGTCCAGGCTTGGCTCGCCGTCCTTGGCCACATGGGGAACGCGCACTTCCTCGATGGAGAGCGTGGCCGCCTCCTCGATCTGCGCCGTGGCAGCGGGCTCTTGGGTCTGGGGCATGGCATCGGGCGGGGCGGCTGCAGCCGCAGCAGCCGCTGCCCGGGCATCCGCTGCAGCGGCGGTGGGAGATGGTGCCTTGGTCTTGTCGCAGGCAGCCATCAAGGCCGCAATCGCCAGCGCAACAGCCGCAGTGCTCACAAAATTGCGTGACATGAACTCACTCTCCTTGTTCGGCTCGGTTGTTTTCCATGACATTGTGAAGCCAGCTGCGGCAGATTTGAGACTGACAGGGCCGCAGGATGGGTCATTGACAGCGGGCAACTCGGCATGCTCCGGCCCGTGGCACACTTCGGCTATCGCGGCCCTCGGGGCCCACCCTCTTCAAGAGCTGCGGCACCTTGTGTACGCTGCCAGCACAGCCAGTCTTTGCCAGTCTTTGACCGCTTTTTGCACCATGAACTCCAGCACCTGCACCCTGCGCCCCGTGCGCTGCCAGTACGAAACCTTTATGCGCCATGTGTACGAGCACGGCGCGTCCAAGACCGACCGCACGGGCACGGGCACGCGCAGCGTTTTCGGCTATCAGATGCGCTTCAACCTCAATGAAGGCTTCCCCCTGGTCACCACCAAGAAGGTGCACCTGAAATCCATCATTCTGGAGCTGCTGTGGTTTCTGCGCGGCGACAGCAATGTGAAGTGGCTGCAGGAACGCGGCTGCACCATCTGGGACGAGTGGGCCGACAAGCAAACCGGCGACCTGGGCCCGGTGTATGGCGTGCAATGGCGCAGCTGGCCCAAGGCCGACGGCACGCATGTCGACCAGATTGCCGAAGTCGTCAAGCAGCTCAAGAGCAATCCCGACAGCCGCCGCATCATCGTCAGCGCCTGGAACGTGGCCGAGCTGGACCAGATGGCGCTCATGCCCTGCCACTCCTTCTTCCAGTTCTATGTGGCCGACGGCAAGCTCAGTTGCCAGCTCTACCAGCGCAGCGCCGACATCTTCCTGGGCGTGCCCTTCAACATCGCCAGCTATGCGCTGCTGACCCATATGCTGGCCCAGCAATGCGGCCTGGAAGTGGGCGACTTCATCTGGACCGGCGGCGATTGCCATATCTACAACAACCACTTCGAGCAGGTGCAGACCCAGCTGTCGCGCCAGCCCTTCGCCTATCCGACGCTGAACATCAAGCGCAAGCCCGTATCTATCTTCGACTACGAGTACGAAGACTTCGAAGTGCTGGACTATCAGCACCATGCCGGCATCAAGGCGCCTGTGGCGGTCTGAGCAGCACTCCTGCGGATCACTGTAAAAATCAAAGCTGCTTGCGCTTGCCATCCTGCGATTTCAAATACTTTCATATCTGAAGTCCATGAATAGCAAGCGCCAGCAGCTTCTTTATTGATAGCTATGGCCATTCAACTCATTTACGCCCGCGCAGCCAACGGCGTCATCGGCAAGGACAACACCATGCCCTGGCATCTGCCCGAAGACATGGCGCATTTCAAGGAACTGACCCGGGGCTGCGCCGTCATCATGGGCCGCAAGACCTGGGACTCGCTGCCGCCGCGCTTTCGTCCCCTGCCGGGCCGCAGCAATATCGTCGTCACCCGCCAGGCCGACTGGCAAGCCGAACCGGCGTCCGATCAGGTCCTGCGCGCCGCCAGCCTGCCAGAAGCGCTGGAACTGGGCCACAAGCTCTCGCAAGACGTCTGGGTCATCGGCGGCGCGCAGATCTATGCCCAGGCTCTGCCGCTGGCCGATGCCGTGGAAGTGACCGAAATCGGCCGCGACTTCGAAGGCGATGCCTTTGCCCCCGAACTGGGCGAGCAGTGGCAAGCCGTGAGCCGCAGCGAGCATGTCTCCGCCAATGGCCTTCCCTACTGCTTTGTGCGCTTCGAGCGCCGGGGCTGACCCTTGTCTCGTGCCGTGCGGGATCGTATCGGCACGGGGCGGCCAGCAGTCCGGCAAGAGACAAAACTCTCTTGCCTTAGCGGTGTTGCGTTGCAACAATTGTCAGCTTCATTGCATGACTGCCGTATGACAATGGCAAGGCAGCCTGCTGCAGCCTGAGCCCTCAAAACCCGCAAGCCTATCGCCCTTCATCATGAGCCTAGTCCAGCCCCTGCCTCCTGGCGCCCTCGATATCGTTGGCGATATCCACGGCGAATACGCCGCGCTGGTGCAATTGCTGGGCCATCTGGGCTACGACCTGCAGGGCAATCACCCCGAAGGACGGCGACTGGTGTTTGTCGGCGACTTCTGCGACCGCGGACCGGACAGCCCTTCCGTGCTCGCGCTGGTCGGCGCCATGCTGGCCTCGGGCACGGCCCATGCGGTGCTGGGCAACCACGAAATCAATCTGCTGCGCGAAGATGCCAAGGATGGCTCGGGCTGGTTCTTCGACAGCCGCATCGACTCCGACCAGCCCAAGTACGCGCCTTTTGCACGCATGCCGGCCGAGCAGACTCCCGCCATGCTCGAGCGGCTCGGCCAATTGCCGATCGCACTGGAGCGTGAGGATCTGCGCATTGTTCACGCCGCCTGGAGGCCCGAACAGATCGCCATGATTCGCCAGCTGCCCAGCGGCAGCGCACGCGCCGCCTACGACCACTTCGAGACAATTGCCGAAGAGCAGTCCGTTGCCCAGTGCGTGGCCGAACGCATGCGCCAGGAAGAACTGAGCTGGCCCTACAGCCTGGAAGACTATCGCCACGAGCCCCCCTTTTTGCAAGCGCACAGCGAAAACGAACTCAACAAGGCCATGGTCAATCCTTTGAAGGTGCTGACGGCCGGCGTGGAGCGCGAATGTCGCAACCCCTTTTACGCAGGCGGCAAATGGCGTTTTGTCGAACGCGTGGGCTGGTGGAATGAATATGAAGAAGCGCCCGCCGTCATCGTCGGCCACTACTGGCGCCGCCTGCGCCCGGCCGACGCACCGGCGCATGGCTCGCAGTTTGAAAACCTGTTTGGCGGCACGCCCCCGCTGTCATGGCACGGCCTGCGCGGCAATGTGTTCTGCGTGGACTATTCGGTGGGTGCCCGCTGGCTAGACCGCCTGCGCGGCGACAACCCCGTGCAGCGCAGCAAGCTTGCCGCCATGCGCTGGCCCGAGCGCGTACTGGTCTTTGACGACGGCACACAGGCCATATCGGAAAATTTCGAGCACTCCGTGGTGCTGCGCGATTGAAGCCATCTTCCACGCCTGCCAGCCCTCGCGGCATCAAGACAGCTCTGGCCTGAGCAGCGTCCTGCCACTGCCTGAAGCCAGGTCTGGGCCTCGACCTATTTCGCGGACGGCTGCCGCGCGTGCTGCACCCACTCCTCAAAAGCAGAGCCGTCAGGCAGCACGCAGGTATTTCGATCAGCATCCGCCCCCTTCTCGGTGCGCAGCACGCCGCCTTGCTTTTTGCAGTTGGCTTCCGAGGGGTTGCCAAAATTGACCGAGACCGACTGCGCGCAGCCACCGGCTGCCGCCACGACGATCATCATCCCTGCCAGGCTTGAAGCATGTTTCATGGGCTCAATGTAGCAAAGACCTGCACACCCGCTTGTGAGCAATTTGCTTTTCGAAGGCATCAAGAAAGACCATGTCCCTCCAGAAAGTCCAGCCTCTCGAAGCCCTGAATGGGATCGCTGCAGACAACCTTGTCTGCACCAGATCTTGATCTGCTGCCAGCCCACAGGCTGAACCAGATTTGGATCGTCAAAGCCCCCGTGGACAGCTGGCAGGCTCGCCTGTCGGGTGGTTGGAGAGGTGTCCAACTCGCGTGAGTTTCGCAGCGAGGAAACATGCCCGAACTCACCATTTGCGTGCACAGCATTGATGCGCCAGGTGCCTATTCTGGTGTACTCCCACTCCTGCATCTGCAGCCCTCGCTATCGACCAGGGCCCTTCTATCCTTAGTCTTTTAGCTGTGAAAGAACTGCTTGAGCCTTTCATAGAGGAAATCATTGAGCAACTTGATGCGCCGGGGGGTGTGTTCGCGCTGGGGAATGAAAACATGCACGTCCAGACGAGGGCCGCTGTAGCCGAGGGGGAGCTCTACCAGCGCTCCGCTGGCTATGAGAGGTCGCGCAAAGTAATCTGTCAGTTGGCCGATGCCTGCCCCCTGCAGCACGAGCTGCCGCTGTACGGCAGGGTCCTGCGTGATGAAGGAGAACGGCGGCTCCAGCATCGTCTGCCGGCGGGCCGATTGAAAGGTCCAGGGCCAGATGCGGTTGGTGCGTGGGTGCCTCAGGCCGATGCAGCAGTGCTGCAGCAGTTCCTGCGGGCTCTTGGGTGTCCCCTTGGCGGCCAGATAAGCAGGCGCGGCGCAGAGCATGTGAGTGAAGCGCCCGACTCTGCGCGCGACCAGCGATACGTTGAGCAGTGGTCCGCCGATCACACCGATGTCCATGCCCAGGTCCACCGTGTCGGGCCAGGGGTTCTGTGTCACGAGTTCGATGCGGATATCGGGATAGCTTTCATTGAACTGTGCCAGCAGTGGCGCCACCAGCAATTGCCCGAGACTCAGGCTTGAGGCCACCTTGATCGAGCCGGTGATGCCGCTTGCGCGGTCGCGCAATTCGCGCTCGCCCTGGTCGATCGACTGAAGACCGACGCGGCAACGCTCATAGAACACACGACCGTCTTCCGTCAATGCCATGCGGCGCGTGGAGCGGTGGAACAGGCGCACGCCCAACCACGATTCGAGCTGTGATATTTGCAGACTCACAGCCTGTGGCGTCAGGTGCAGCGATTGCGCGGCACGGCTGAAATTCTCTGCCTCAGCCACGTTCATGAATGTGGTGATGAGTCTAAGCCTGTCCATGGATTTACAAATTCTGCTTGAAGCTGTTTCAATCTTGCACCCACTGTGACAGCACGCGAGCGCTAAGTAAAGTTCGGCAAACATTCAAAATCGCCGGAGACACACAGATGCCCCACCTGCTTGGACAACTATTACTCCCCCTTTGCCTCGGCCTCGGCGGGGCAGCTTGGGGCGCGGCCGCGCAAACCGGCATGCCCACACATCCGGACAGGCCCATTACCTTGGTCGTCTCGTTCCCGCCAGGAGGGGCTCCCGACCAGATAGCACGCCTGTTGGCGCCCCAGCTTCAAGCGCGCTGGAAGAATCCCGTCATCGTGGTGAACAGGGCGGGAGCGTCGGGCAACCTGGGCAACGACTCCGTAGCCCGCGCCGAGGCCGACGGCCACACCCTGCTGGTGACACCGAATACCTTCACCATGGTCCCTCACGTGCTGCCGGCGGGCGGGCAGCATGCCGATGTCGTCAAGGACTACACTCCGATCGCTCTGCTCTCATCAGCCTCCATGCTGATGCTCGCCAACCCCAGACTCGGTGCAAAAACGGCGGGCGATGTGGCCCGGATGGCGAAGACACAGCCCGACCTGGGCTACGCCACCTCGGGCAATGGGTCTCCCATGCATATCGTGGGCGAGCTGTTCAACAAGGTAGCTCGCGTGCAATTGCGCCATGTGCCCTACAAAGGCACGACACCGGCGATCAACGACGTGCTGGGCAGCCACGTGATGCTGACCTTCCTCGGCATGCCTGTTGCCAAGCCCCTGATCGATGCGGGGCGCCTGGTACCGCTGGCCGTGGCAGACAAGGCCCGCAGCTCTTTTCTGCCCAGCTTGCCAACCATGCAGGAACAAGGCTTTGCAGGGGTGGAGGTCGACATTTCCTTCGGCGTCTATGGCCCCCGCAACATGGACCCCGCGCTGGCTGACGACATCAACAAGACCTTGCGCGAGATTCTGGCCAAACCCGAGGTCGCAGCCCAGTTCAAAAACCTGTACCAGAGCGTGGAAAACCAGTCACGCAGCGCTTTCGCCGAAAAGACCCGCGCCGACTACAAGCGCTACGGCAAGCTTGTGAAAGAACTTGGCATCACTGCCGACTGAAAGCCGGCCCATGACGAACAAGACTCCCAACGTGCTGCTGATCGTCACCGACCAGCAGCGTGCCGACCACCTGGGCTGCGCGGGCAACGCGCTGCTGCAGACACCAAACATTGACCGCCTGGCCCGCACCGGCGTACGCGCCAGTAACTTTCACGCTGCCAGCACCACCTGCATGTCCAATCGCGCCACGCTGATGACCGGACGGCTGCCGTCGCTGCATGGCGTGGTGCACAACGGCATCAGCCTCTCGCGCGATCACACTACCTTTGTGGAACTGCTGCGTGCAGGAGGCTATGCCACGGCACTCATAGGCAAGTCTCACCTGCAGTCTTTTGGCTATGACGGCCCGGCTCGCCGTCGCTGGAGCCATGCTGACCAAGGTGTCGCGCCGCCGCTCGAGCTACTGGACGCACGAAAGCGCCAGCGTGACGGCGACGGGTATTTGAACGAATGGACGCCCGATTGGCGCAGTGGCAAGCGCATGGCGGTGACCACCCCTTACTACGGCTTCGAACATGTGGAGCTGGCTACGTTCCACGGCGACCAGGTCGACGGTGACTATGCCCGCTGGCTGGCCCAACGCCACCCCGCACCCGACAGTCTGCGCGGCCGCGCCAACGCCCTGCCTTCGCCAGGCTACAGCGCGCCGCAGGCATGGCGCACGGCCATGCCCGAGGCACTGTACCCCTCGGCCTGGGTGGGGGAGCGCGGCTGCGATTGGCTCAGAAAGCATGTGCAGGGTTCACCCGGCAAGCCGTTCTTTCTCAACCTGTCCTTTCCCGATCCGCACCATCCGTTCACCCCTCCGGGACGGTTCTGGGATATGTACCAGCCTGAGGACATGCCATTGCCACCCAGCTTCGGCAAGCCCGGCAACTCTCAACTGCTGGTCGACGTTCATCGCTACACCAGAGAGGGAGGCTCCCGCGAGGGTTACGGCGCCTACGCCGTAACCAGCCGTGAATGCCAGGAAACGCTGGCCCTGACCTACGGCATGGTGAGCATGATCGACGAGCAGGTCGGGCAGTTACTCCATACTCTTCAGGAGTTGGGCATAGAGGACGACACCGTCATCATCTTCACCAGCGACCACGGCGACATGATGGGCGACCACGGCATCGTGCTCAAGGGTGCCATGCATTTCAGTGGGCTCACGCGCGTACCCTTCATCTGGAAGGACCCATGCAGCCGGGCCGCTCCTCCAGTCCTGGATCTGCCATCCGGAACCATCGACATTGCCAAGACCGTGCTGGCGCGCTGCGGGCTCGCCCCCTACAACGGGATTCAGGGACTCAATCTGCTGCCCTGGCTGGACGGGCAGTCGCAAACAGTCCCATCGCGCCCTGGTGTCATTGTCGAAAGCGAGCCCGTGGTGCTGCCGCACGGAAGAACGCACCGCTACCGCCTTCGCAGCCTCGTCAACGAAGAATGGCGCCTGACCTTGAGCAACTTGCCCGAGCTGTGCGAGCTCTACGACCTGCACGCCGATCCGCTCGAGCAACACAACCTGTGGCATGAGCGCGCTGCCGAGCGCGGACAGTTGTGTATGCAGCTGCTGATGGAGCTCAGCGAACAGGCTGATTGCTCGCCACTGCCGACGGCTATCGCCTGAGGTGCATGCGAACGTTGGACCGCAATGCTGGAGGAGACCCCGATGAACAAGCAATTTTTCTGTGCCGCTGCATTCCTGTGGGTGGGAGGCACCTGTCATGCCCAAGCAAGCATCACAATCTATGGGCTGCTCGACACCGCTGTCGAGCACATCAACCATGTGGGTGCCACTGGTTCTGGGCTCACGCGCATCCCCAGCAATGCGGGCAACATTCCATCCAGGCTGGGATTTCGTGGCCGTGAAGATTTGGGGGGAGGAATAAGTGCCCAGTTCGTTCTCGAAATGGGCATCGCACCTGATTCGGGCGTCTTGAACCAAGGTGGGCGCGGGTTTGGGCGACAGTCGTTTGTTGGCCTGAACGGCCCCTGGGGTCAGGTTGGCCTTGGCCGGCAGTACACGATGCTGTTTTGGTCGATGCATGACGCCGATGTCATCGGGCCGGGTATGCACAGCATTGCGAACTTCGACAGCTATTTTCCGAATGCACGCGCCGACAACGCCATCTCCTACAAGGGCACATTCTCAGGACTGACCGTTGGCATGACCTACAGCTTTGGGCGCGATACGGTCAATGCTGGCCCTAGCCCCGCCGGCACAAATTGTGCCGGCGAGAGTGGCACCGACAGGAATGCTTGCCGCGAATGGTCGATGTTGCTCAAGTACGACTCCGCCAGTTGGGGGACTGCGCTGGCTCATGACGTGCTCAAGGGGGGGCTCAGGTGCATTTGGTGGTCTAAGCCAAAGCAGCATGAGCGACAAGCGCACCATGCTCAACGGTTATGTGAAATTCAACGGAATCAAGATTGGAGCGGGATTTCTGCGCCGCGACAACGATGGCTACAAGGTCTCCCCCCGCAGCGACCTGTGGTTCGTCGGCCTTTCATATCCCGCAGGAGCATGGACTTTCGACACCCAGTACTACCGGCTCCAGTACAAGTCCAATAGCGACAAAGGCCAGTTCATGGTGCTGCGTGGCATCTACCACTTCTCCAAACGATCCGCCGCCTACGCGTCACTGGGACACATGAAGAACAGCGGCAATGCCACATTCAGCGCTAGCAGCGGCCAGGCTGGCAGCCTGCCGGTCGCCGGAATCAACCAGACAGGCTTCGGCGTCGGTATCCGTCATATGTTTTAGCCAATGGCACTCGCCCAAATACGAGCCTGACGGAGATGCCGAACCAGCCTTGTTGCTGTGACATGGCGCAATCACCTCTCTGGAGCAAGCCGTCAAGGCCCTGGAGCGTGTGCGTAGCCTGATCGCACTCTGGCTGTTACACCGGCACGGCACGTGCGTGTGCATGTGATGCCACATGTGCGACGGCTCAAAGGCATGTTCATCACTCATAGGCTTGCGACTGCAACTTGGCCGCCTTATTCCAAAACGCGCTCGCTCAGCGGGAACTATGTGGCTGATACGATAGAAGGAGCTGAAAGCACGACCATCTTTTGAACACCTTTTTTAGGTAGCTAGCTGGGTAGCTAGAGCTAGGAACCTGAAAATCAGATACGCAACCCATTGAAATCAAGTGGGCTTATATGACAATGAAAATTGCCACCTGGAATGTGAACTCCTTGTCCGTACGACTGCCGCAGGTGCTGGACTGGCTTGCCGCCAACCCCGTCGATGCACTGGGACTGCAGGAGCTCAAGCTCACCGACGACAAGTTCCCGCACATGGCGTTCGAGGAAGCTGGCTACAAGGCAGTCAGCCACGGCCAGAAGACCTATAACGGCGTGGCCTGGATCACGCGCGACACGGGGCGCGATGTGGTGCGCAACATTCCCGGGCTTGACGACGAACAGGCCCGCATCATTGCCACGACCATAGACTCGCCGAACGGCGAAATTCGTCTGATCAACGGCTACTTCGTCAATGGCCAGGAACCTGGCTCGGAAAAATTTGCCTACAAGATGCGCTGGCTGCAGGCGTTGCAAGACTGGGTCAAGGAGCAGATGGCCTTGCATTCGCGCCTGGTGCTGGTGGGGGACTTCAACGTGGCTCCCGAAGATCGCGACTCCTACGACCCCGTCGGCCTCAAGGACACGATCCACCACACGGTGGAGGAACGCGACCATTTCCAGCGCCTGCTGCAGCTGGGCTTGAGCGATGCCTTCCGCATGTTCGAGCAGCCGGAAAAAAGCTACTCCTGGTGGGATTACCGCATGCTGGGCTTTCAGAAGAATCGCGGCCTGCGCATCGACCATATTCTGGTCAGCGAGGCTCTCAAGAGCAAGGTCAGCGCCTGCAGCGTGGACCGCGCTCCACGCAAGAACAAACAGCCCAGCGACCACGCCCCCGTGGTTGTCACACTGGACTGAGGCGGGACGCGGATCAGGCGGCGCCATGGCTCAACCACTGCAAGGCCTGCAGCTGGCCACGCAACAGCATCACATGGCGTTTGAGCAGCTTGGCGACTTTGACCGGCAAATCCAGCTGAACAGTGTGCTCCGTGCGCTCCAGCCAGGTCTGCAAGCGCCGCAGCACATCCAGCCAGGTTTCGGCCGCCGTCTCCCCCAAGTAGTCAAGCCAGGTCTTGCGCACTCGCTCCAGCAGACCGCCCTCATCCAAGGCCATGGATAGCGGGGCGACCGGAACACCATCAAGCAGCTCCTCCAGTTCGGAAACCAGCTTGTGCGAATCCTGCGAGAAGCGGCGCAGGGCATCGACAGCCATGCTGGAGTCCGCAGTCGTCAAGAACAGTCTGGAGCTTTGCGCAAAACGCCGTCCTGCCTGTAATGCCAGAGCAAGACTGTTCTTCGCCATCTGGCCCAGTACAGCCTCCGCGCAAGGCTTGGACAGGGGTGGAACAATCGCACGGCGCCAGGCTGCCTTGACGGCAGCTCTGACCTGAGACCAGTCCAGCAGACTGCCCCCGCAATGCCGCGACCAATGCTGGCGCAACTCGGCCTCCAGGGATTCGAAACTCCTGCTCCTCCCCGAAGCCGTCTGCCGAGCCCGATATCTGCCGGCCTGCCAGCCCAGCAGATAGGCGGGGTAATACTGATCAAAGCTACGCCCCGGGACAAAGTAAGGCTCGCACATATAGCGCTCGTGCCAGAAGGCCTCCTCGGCCTCCGGCATCTGCAGCAATGGCGACAAGGCGTTCGCATCCCGCGGGAAAGACTCCGGTGCAGGCGGGAAAGAGATGGGTAAAGGCAAGGCAGACAACGCAAACAGTCCAATCAACAAGAGGCCTGTTGATTTTTATCCCTGCGCCATCTGCCTCATGTCGTCAACCGTGATTGCACCATGTAGGACGGATAAAACCCACCGCGAAAGCGAGTGACCACTGCACTGCTTCAGTCGAAATTCTCGTTTTCCAGCCCCAGCTCCTGCAGCTTCCGGGTGATGGTGTTGCGGCCAATCCCCAGCCGGCTGGCAGCCTCGACTCTGCGACCATGCGTGGCTGCCAGGGCCGTTCGCAGCAACTGAGCCTCGAACTGATGGGACAGCTGATCCCATACATCGTGGTGGCCTTGCGACAAAAGCTCCTCGGCCTGCTTACCCAACCCTTCCAGCCAGCCATCGGTCAATGCCGGAACTTCGGCCAAAGGCGTCGCCGCAGTGCCTGGCACGGACATGGCTGCCGCCTCAGGCAAGATTGCCTTGGACTGATCCAGGCCCACACCACTGCTCAATGCGCTGGCAAAGACTGCTGTACTCACCGGTGCAGAGCTGCCCAGCACTTCGGGCGGCAAGTCCTTGAGTGCAATCTGCTGGGCCGGAGCCATGACGGTCAACCAGTGGCAGATGTTTTCCAGCTGGCGCACATTGCCCGGGAAGTTGAAGGCCTGCAGGCGGCTCATGGCGGCCGTGCTCATGCGTTTGGGCTCAACCCCCAGCTGACGCGCGCTTTGCTGCAGGAAATGCTGGGTCAGCATGGGCACGTCTTCCTTGCGCTCGCGCAATGCAGGCAGGCGCAGACGGATCACATTCAGGCGATGGAACAAGTCCTCGCGGAAAGCTCCGTCCTTGACGCGCAGCTCCAGATCCTGGTGCGTCGCCGCAATCACACGCACATGGGCCTTGACGGCCTGATGTCCGCCAACCCGGTAGAAATGACCGTCGGAGAGCACCCGCAGCAGACGCGTCTGCAGCTCGAACGGCATGTCTCCGATTTCATCGAGAAACAGGGTACCGCCTTCGGCCTGCTCGAAACGCCCCCTGCGCTGGGTCTGCGCGCCGGTAAAGGCGCCGCGCTCGTGGCCGAACAGCTCGGACTCCAGCAGATCTTTCGGAATGGCTGCGGTATTGATGGCCACAAACGGTCCGCCGGCAACCGGAGAATGCTTGTGCAGCGCCCGTGCCACCAGCTCCTTGCCGGCACCGGACTCCCCGGTGATCAGCACCGTGACATGACTCTGACTCAGTCTGCCGATGGCGCGAAACACGTCCTGCATGGCAGGTGCCTGACCCAGCATTTCCGCCTGCACCGGAGCCTGCACATCGGCCACCTCCTCGCGCTGGCTTTCCTCGACGGCGCGCCGGATCAACTCCACGGCCTTGGGCACGTCGAAGGGCTTGGGCAGATACTCGAAGGCCCCACGCTGGAACGCCGAGACGGCACTGTCCAGATCGGAATAGGCCGTCATGATGATCATGGGCAGTCCGGGCTGCTGCGCCCTGACCTGCTCCAGCAGCTCAAGGCCCGAGCCGCCGGGCATGCGTATATCGCTGACCAGCACCTGTGGAGCCTGACGCTCGGGATCGCTGTTGTCCACATCAGCCAGGGCCTTGAGCACATCACGCGGCTGGGTAAAGCTGCGAATGGGCCAGCCTTCACGCCCTAATGCCTTTTCAAGCACAAAGCGGATGGAAGGGTCGTCGTCCACAATCCAGATTGGCTTCATTCGTGCAACATCCTTCCCTTCTTCTGCATATTGATAATGTCAGGCTTTATGGCAGCGGTATCAGGATTCGGAAATCCGTCCTCCCCGGCTGGCTCTCGCACTCGATCAGGCCATGGTGACGCTGCACAAAGGTCTGAGCCAGCGTCAGCCCCAGGCCGGATCCGCCGTCTCTGCCGGAGACCAAAGGATAGAAAATCCGCTCCTTGATGGCATCTGGCACGCCTGACCCGTTGTCGATTACATGCAATTCCAGTGCCAATCTGTAGCGCTCGCGCCCCAGAGTGACCTGTCTGGCCACACGCGTCTTCAGAATGATCTCGGCATCGCCCTCTGCAATGCGCCGCCCCAGCGCCTGTGCCGCGTTCTGAACGATATTGAGCAGAGCCTGTATCAGCTGTGCGCTGTCGCCTCTGAACTCGGGAATGGAAATGTCATAGTCGCGCGTGATCTTGAGCCCCTGAGGATGCTCGACCAGCACCAGTGAACGCACGCGCTCGCAGACCTCGTGGATGTTGACGTCGCCCACCTCATGCGGGTGGCGATGCGGAGCCAGCAATCTGTCCACCAGCGCCTGCAGGCGATCGGCCTCGTGAATGATGACCGTGGTGTATTCCAACAACTCGGGCGTGACCAGATCCATCTGCAGCAACTGGGCCGCGCCGCGAATGCCGCCCAGCGGATTCTTGATCTCGTGCGCCAGATTGCGGATCAGTTCCTTGTTCGCCAGCGCCTGCTCTCGGATGCGCTCCTCGCGATCCTGACGGGCCTGCTGCTCCAGCGGCCACATCTCCACCATGACATGACCGGCCTTCTCGGCCAGCGAAACCGCTGCGTGAATCGGCAAGGGCTCCTGCCCCAGGCGCAGCAGGCTGGCCTCGAAGCGCAGCGCAGCAAAGTCGTTGGAACGGGCGCCGCTGAGCGCCTTGTCCAGCAAGGCCGGCTCGGCAAAGCAGGTGGCGAAGTCACTGCCCACCATGATGCGGCGCGACTGGCCCAGGGCGTTTTCCAGCGCCGCGTTGACGAAGCGCACCATGCCGTACTCGTCAAGCACGGCAATCAGGGTGCAAAGCCAGTCCAGCGACTGGTAGCCGTGAGCATTGGCCTGATCCGGATCAGGCCTGGAGATATCGGGGAGCGGGGCTGCAGTGGAACTCATTCGATAGACCAAAAATGACCAGCCCCAGGGGCCGGATTAATTGACCGCAGGCAGCCGGTCCAGCTCTCGCCTGATGCCTGCGATATCACTTTCCTGGCGTGTGATATCGGCCTTGAGCTTGGCCACCCGCTCCGGGTAGCCCTGAGGATTGCGCAACTCCAGCGCCGTGCGCACGGGGTTGCCATCGTTGTACTCTGCCTTCAGCTCGGACAGTCTGGCCTGGGCCTTGTTCAGCTCGCCTTGCAGGATGGCTCGTGCATCGGAGTCACGCGCTTTCTGCGCGGCACTGTCGCTGCGAGCCGGGGCCGGCGCGCTCGATGCAGAGCTACTTGCCAGCTTGGGCTTGGCCGCAGCCGCAGCGGCATTGCCACCCGAGGGCCTGGTGCCGTGAATCACCGTCACGCCACTGCCATCGACCGGCTTGCACCCTTTGGCCTTGGCCTGCGAAACATTGTTGGTGTACTCATTGCCGCAGCGGTAGATCACATCCTGGGCAGAAACCAGCCCGGATGCAAGACACAGCAACGACAACACATAAAACTTCTTCATTCGGTCCTCTCAGGCAGACGGCGGCCGCAAGTCCGCAATACCCTGAGTATCGCTCCAAGCCCGCGGCTTTTATTGACTACTTGACCGCCACCAACCCGTTTGGTTCCTTTGCTGCCATGCCCGCCGCAGCGGGCGCTCAATAAAAAAGGCGGCTTGCGCCGCCTTTTTTTGACCTCTGCTTTACAGCGAGAAGTACATATCGTATTCGACAGGGTGCACCGACTGGCGATAGCGAGTCACTTCGCCCATCTTCAGCTCGATGTAGGCATCCAGCATGCTGTCGGAGAACACACCGCCCTTGGTCAGGAACGCACGATCGGCGTCCAGGGCTTCCAGAGCCTGATCCAGGCTGTGGCAGACGGTAGGCACCAGCTTGTCTTCCTCGGGAGGCAGGTGGTAGAGATCCTTGGTCGCGGCTTCGCCGGGATGGATCTTGTTTTCCACGCCGTCCAGGCCGGCCATCAGCAGAGCTGCGAAACCCAGGTAGGGGTTCATCAGAGGATCGGGGAAGCGGGCTTCCACGCGACGAGCCTTTGGATTGCTGACGTAAGGAATACGGATGGAGGCCGAGCGATTCTTGGCCGAGTAGGCCAGCTTCACGGGCGCTTCGAAGCCGGGAACCAGACGCTTGTAGCTGTTGGTGCCGGGGTTGGTGATGGCGTTCAGCGCACGAGCATGCTTGATGATGCCGCCGATGTAGTACAGGGCGAAGTCGGACAGGCCGGCATAGCCGTCGCCGGCAAACAGGTTCTTGCCATCCTTCCACACGGACTGGTGCACGTGCATGCCGGAGCCGTTATCGCCAGCGTAGGGCTTGGGCATGAAGGTTGCCGTCTTGCCGTAGGTGTTGGCCACGTTCCAGATGATGTACTTCTGCAGCTGTGTCCAGTCGGCACGCTCGACCAGGGTCGAGAAGCGTGTGCCGATTTCGTTCTGACCGGCGCCGGCCACTTCATGGTGGAACACTTCGACAGGGATGCCGACCGCTTCCAGCAGCAGCGACATCTCTGCACGCATGTCCTGAGTGCTGTCGACAGGAGGAACGGGGAAGTAGCCACCCTTGACGCGAGGACGGTGACCACGGTTACCGGTTTCGAACTTGGTGCCGGTGTTCCAGGGAGCCTCGTATTCTTCGATTTCGAAGAAGGGGTTGTGAGGCTCTGTCCCCCAGCGCACGCCGTCGAAGATGAAGAATTCGGGTTCGGGACCGAAGTAAGCGGTATCGCCCAGGCCGGAAGCCTTCAGATAGGCTTCGGCACGCTTGGCGATGGAGCGGGGATCGCGGTCGTAGGCCTTGCCATCACCGGGTTCGATCACATCGCACTGCAGAATCAGTGTGGTTTCTTCGAAGAAGGGATCGATATTGGCAGTGTTGGGATCGGGAACCAGCTGCATGTCCGAGGCTTCGATACCCTTCCAGCCGGCAACGGAAGAACCGTCGAAAGCATGGCCCGAGGCGAACTTGTCCTCGTCGAAGTGCGACACGGGCACGGTCACGTGCTGTTCCTTGCCGCGGGTATCGGTAAAGCGCAGGTCCACGAACTTGACCTCGTTATCCTGCACCATCTGCATCACGTCTGCAACGGTCTTCGCCATTAGATCTCTCCTGCCAACTTTGGCTGATCAAATAAAGAATGAATAGTATCTAGCAGTTTGCGTGCCAACTCGAACTCGGCGCCTCACAACAACATCTGCGCACCGAAACCGAGCCTTGGTGTAAAGATATTCGGCACAAGACATAGGCACTTACCAGAGCTGCATCTGCAAACTGCACCAAACAGACGCGCATTGTCTCACTGCCAGAGCACGCCTCACAATTGCACCATCTTGGTGAACATCATTGCACCAAAATGGTGCAATTTAGAAATAGGATTGTTTTTGGTGCATGACACCTGATTCGCCCTGCTGCAGACGCTTCTCAGCGAGCCACCGAAGCTGCACCATCCGAATCATCTGCACCAGGTGCAAACGGGACCTGCGGGTCGGCAGCACTTGGCATGGTCTGCGCCCTCATTTGCTCCAGCGCCGCCAGGCAGAAGTGAGCAAACCACAGTGCAGAGAAGGCAAACACCAGCGCATAAATCCAGATCGCAATCGGAACCAGAATCCAGAAAGCGGCCAGGAACAGCAGCCCGGAAATCCAGACCACACCAGGTGCTGCGCCCAGATAGCCGCAGATCACACCCATCAGAATGAGCGACATGCGGTGACGGGCAAACAAGGCCCGGCGCTCGTCCTTGCTGGCATGCTCGGACAAGGCGTCAAATGCCATGACCCTGTAGGTGAGCCATCCCCATATCAAAGGCGCCACTACCAGCATCAGCGGCGGGAACACCCATAGCGGCAGAGTGACAAACAAGGCCAGCAGCGCAATCAACGTGGAGCCGCCTGACCAGACCAGGCTGGCTACGGTGGAACCACCATGCTTTTTCTCGAGCCCGACAAAGCGTTTCTCGGCCACCAGCTGCGTCAGCACAGGCGCCATGAACAGGCCCACCAGCAGCAAAACCAGCACCACGAGTACCGGCATTGCGCCCAACACAACAAAAATGGAAGCCACCACCTCCGAGGCATACCCAAGGCCCAGCCCCTGCAGCCATAGCCATAAGGAATGCAGCCAGCCCACCCCGTCCAGCAGACTTTGCACCTTGAGGACCGCATCGGCCCAGAAGAAGTAACCCAGAAGCCAGGCCATCAAGGCCATGGCCAGCAGCGGCAAGAGTGACCAGACAATGACCCGCTTATGCAGGCAATACGCCATGGCACGCCAAAAAGAGTCGAGTAGCAAGCTCATGCTGGCAAGCATACTCAAGGATTGACTTATGCGCGACCCATCAATCGCAGGACAGCCAGCCACTGCTGCGCCCAGAAGCCACGGCCATAGTCGCGCAATTGACCTTTTGCATTCGCTTGCACCTGATCGCGAATACCCGTGGGGTCATAGCGCAGATCAAAGTTGGCCGTGCCAAACAATATGTCCCACCAAGGCAGCAATACGCCGAAATTGTTGCCATGCACCTTCTTGTTGCGCACGGGCGCCATGGGTTCGTGGCCGATACCGATGGCGTGGTGGCGGCGGTGAAAGCGTGGACTGATCCACAGGCGCTCGCCCAGCTGGCCAAACCAGATGCGCACGTTGGCATGCTGAAAGCTCTCGCTGAGCTGGGTCAGGGCCACGATGGCCACGAACTGCCCCGGAGCCACGCCAATCAGCTGTGCCACCAGCACGATGATGGCGTCATGGATCACGTCGTCTAGCAGGTGATTGCGGTTGTCGCTCCACACCGTCATCTGGCGCTGCGAGTGGTGCACGGCATGCAGCTTCCACCACCAGGTAAAACCGTGCTGGCCTCGATGAATCCAGTACTCGACCAAATCGAAGACGACCAGATACATCAACAGGCTGACCCAGGCATTGTCCGTCACGCCCGGCCAAAGGTCGTCAAGGTGAAAGCCCGGCAAGCCCCAGACATGAAGCTGGCCCATGAGCGAATTCCACAGCGGCTCCGTCGTGAAGAACAAGGCCAGCCTGAACAGTCCCAACCGATGAATCAGCGTATAGAGGATGTCCACACGAATCGCCTGACGGTCCACCACGGGCTCGACCGGCCTCCAGCGCTGCAGCGGCACGATCACCGCGACCATGACCGCTATCTGCAGCAAGCCCACCAGCAGCCAGCCTGTGGCCGTGTAGCCATCTTCGAGCAGGTTCGCCATGCCGAAATGGAACAGAAACGGCTGAACCACGCCTTCAAACAAGCGTTGCTGTGCCTCTCCAAACATCTGAACCAACCAATCCACAACTCACTCCTCTTGCAGCACTCAGCGGTGCTGCGCAATCCAGCCCTGGTACGCCGGATGCTCGGCCAGCGTACGAAAGCAAAAACCCTTATCCAGCAGACCGACGATCAGAGGCTCCAGCACCGCCGGGGCCCAGGGATCCTGGCGCGACCAGATGCCGAGGTGGGCCAGCAAGATATCGCCGCCGCCTATGTTTTTGAGTGCCTGGGCCAGCAAGCGTTCATTCGGATATTTGTCGCTGGGCAGCTCGTCGCCCAGAAAGCCTGCCGGCGCCCAGCCCACATGCTGAAAGCCACCCTGCTGCGCTGCGGCAATCAGCGCGGGCGATGTCTTGCCGCCCGGCGCACGATACAGCGGCAAGGTCTTGCGACCCGTGATCTGCGCCAGCCTCTGAGCGGAGCGGGCAATCTCCTGGCGGTATTCATCGGCAGATACCACAAAGCTCTGACCGGCTCTGGGCCCGGCCGAGGGCTTGACCTTGAAGTGCGTGACCTGACCCGAGGCCTTGTCGCGGATATCGGCCAGCCAGTACATATGGTCGAAGGTATGGGATGCGAGCTGGTGACCTTCATCGGCACGCGCCTTCCACCAGGGCGCCCAGAAGTCGCCCAGACTGCTGCTCCCCTCCTTCGTGGCCTCATTGGCCGCAAAGAATGTGACGGGAACCTTGTGCTTTTGCAGCACCTGGGCGACAAGCTGGGCTATGCCCATATGCCCGGTGTCGAAGGTCAGGTAGACCGCCTTGGAGCAAACGCCTGAAGCCATCTTCTTTGCAGCTTCGGCAGCAAAGGCTGGAACGGCAGACAGGCCGCCGACCAGCGAGCCGAGCATGAAACAACGTCTTTGCATCCACCCTCCTTGAGGTGGTCAACACGGAGACCAAGCCATCCCTGCCGTTTCGATGCAGCAGGGACAAGCACCTTAGCGCGCGGCGTGGGACAGCGTCCAGACACCGTGAGGCGACTTGCCCACATTGACCTGATTGACCACCTTCTTCTCCACCGTGTCGATCACCGACAGCTTGCGCGCCCAGCGCGAGGCCACGAAGATGTAGCGGCCGTCGGCCGAGACATCCATGCAGTCGGGGCCGCCAGGCGCCGGGTAATTGGCAACGACCTGGCTGCTGACCATATCGATCTTGCTGATGGTATTAGCCACGCGATTGCTCACGTACAGATGGCGGTCATCGCCAGCAGCGCGGAAGGCATGGGCGCCGGCTGCCGTCTTGATCTGACCCAGGCTGCGTGGTTCGGGACCGGTGATGTCGAAGACTTCGACACCATCGCCGCCCGTCAGGCCGACAAACAGCTTTTTGCCATCAGGGCTGCCATAGACGTCCGCAGGCATGGGGCCGGTGGGCACTCGGGCCTTGATGGTCTGGGTGGCGATATCGATGGCCACCAGGGCGTCGCTGTCCTGCATGGTGGAGTACAGCGTCTTGCTCTGCGCGTCGATGAACAAATGGCTGGGCGTCTTGCCGGTGGAGACGCGCTTGACCAGGGTCGGCGTCTGCGTGGCCGCATCCCAGCGGTAAAAATCGATGTGGTTGAGGCGGTTGGCTGCCGTGACGAACCACTTCATATCCGGCGAAAAGCGCAGGTGGTATGGGTCCACGATATCGCGGATCACGCGCTGCACGGCACCCGTGCGCGGATCCACCAGAGTCAGCGAATCGCCCAGCGCATTGGCCACCACCAGCGACTTCTCGTCTGGCGTCAGATACAGGTGATGAGGCTCCTTGCCCGTGGGAATGCGCGACTGCTCCTTCCAGGTCTGCGGATCGATCACGCTGATGGATGCATCCAGGGAATTGAGCACAAAGATGGGCGTTGGGCCTTGGACTGCACGCGCAGCCTGTGCGGGCTTGACAGCGGCGGGCGACACAGGTGCACCGGTTGCAACTGCCGCCGCGGGCGCGACCACAGGAGCGGCAGCGACCGCCGGAGCGGCTGCCTTGGCAGACTTGAAACCGGGCAAGGCCGAAGCCCCCAACCATGCCGCGGCGCCCACGCCCACGACCAATGCCACAGCAGCGCCAGTGCGCCCAATAGAAAGACGTCCCACAACCACCACCTTCTCAGAATCCATGCAGTGTAGCTGCGCCAATGCAGCCGCTGCCAACACAAGCCTTCTGGTTTACAAAGCTTGTTGAAATGCCGCGCCAAGCTTGCCCGATCGGCGCAGGCCGCATCATGACAACAATTCAAAACAGGAGCAGCTAGCTCCTGCTTTTATTACGGTACAGCTTTAAAAAAGCTTGAAACCGTTGGAATAAAGGCACATGACGCTCATCTATTGATGAACATCATTGCTCTATAAAAAAAGGAGCCCCAAAAGGGCTCCTTTGCCAACGTCGGTGACGGGTCCTCAGACCTTCCACTTCTCCGCCAGCTTTTCGGGATTCAGCGTGTCATAGCCTTCAAAAGGCTGGTGAATCCAGGGGTTGGTGGCCAGGAAGTCCACCGAGTAATCAGGCTCGAAGGTCGACACGCCCTTGGTCCAGATCACGGCGCTGCGCAGCTCCGTAATAGGTGCGTAGTTGGTCTTGAGCATGGCGATCACGGCCTTGAGCGTGGCGCCCGAGTCCGCCAGATCGTCCACCAGCAGCACGCGGCCGGAAATATCGCCCTTGGGCGTGGCGATGAAGCGGCCGATGTCCAGGTGGCCCTGCACCGTGCCGGCTTCGGCGCGGTAGGAGCTGGTGGACATGATGGCCAGGGGCTTGTCGAAAATGCGGCTCAGGATGTCGCCGGGACGCAGACCACCGCGTGCCAGGCACAGGATGGTGTCGAATTCCCAGCCGGACTGGTGGATCTTGATGGCGAGCTTTTCGATGAGACCGTGGTACTCGTCGTAGCTCACATACAGGTGCTTACCGTCTTCTGTCAGCATGGGCACAGTTCCTTTGAAAGTTCAGTAAAACCCGGCCCGATCAGGCGGCGCTGTACGGGTTGTGCATCAGGATGGTGTGGTCGCGGTCGGGGCTGGTGGACACCATGGCAATGGGCACACCGGTCACTTCGGCGATACGGTCCAGATAGCGGCGAGCGTTCACGGGCAGCTTGTCGTACTCGGTCACACCCACGGTGGAGTCTGTCCAGCCAGGGATGGATTCGTAGATGGGCTTGCAGCGCTCGATATCGTCCGCGCCCAGAGGCAGCAGGTCGATCTTCTCGCCGTCCAGCTCGTAGCCCACGCACAGTTGCAGCTCTTCGATGCCGTCCAGCACGTCCAGCTTGGTGATGCACAGACCGGACAGACCGTTGATCTGGGCCGAGCGCTTGAGCAGCGCAGCATCGAACCAGCCGCAGCGGCGCGAACGACCGGTGGTCACGCCCTTCTCAGCGCCCACGGTGGACATGACCCAGCCGGGAGTGCCTTCCTTTTCCCATTCCAGCTCGGTGGGGAAGGGACCGCCGCCCACGCGGGTGCAGTAAGCCTTGGTGATGCCCAGGATGTAGTGCAGCAGACCTGGGCCCACGCCAGCGCCTGCGGCGGCATTGCCGGCCACGCAGTTGGACGATGTGACATAGGGGTAGGTGCCGTGATCCACGTCCAGCAGCGTGCCTTGCGCGCCTTCGAACAGCAGGTTGCCGCCTTCGGCGTGAACGGCATTGAGCTCGCGCGAAACATCGGCAATCATGGGCTTGATCAGCTCGGCATGACGCATGGCTTCTTCGTACACGGCGTCGAACTGAACTTCGCCGTCCTTCATGTAGGGAGCCAGGCCGGCGCCGAAGTCGAAGTTCTTGGAACCCAGCACGTTCACCAGAATGTGGTTGTGCAGGCTCAGCAGCTCGCGCAGCTTGGTGGCGAAGCGCTCGGGGTGCTTCAGGTCCTGCACACGCAGGGCACGGCGGGCGATCTTGTCTTCGTAGGAGGGGCCGATGCCCTTGCCGGTGGTACCGATCTTCTGCACGCCACCCTTTTCACGGGCCGCTTCACGGGCCACGTCCAGAGCCTGGTGGAAAGGCAGGATCAGCGGGCAGGCTTCGGACACGCGCAGACGCTCACGCACTTGCACGCCGGCCTTTTCCAGACCTTCGATTTCTTCAAACAGCTTGCCCACGGAGAGCACCACACCGTTGCCGATGTAGCACTTCACGCCGGGACGCATGATGCCGCTGGGAATCAGGTGCAGAGCCGTCTTCACGCCGTTGATGACCAGTGTGTGACCGGCGTTGTGACCGCCCTGGAAACGCACGACGCCGTTGGCGCTTTCGGTCAGCCAGTCAACCAGCTTGCCCTTGCCCTCATCACCCCACTGGGTGCCGACGACGACCACATTGCGACCTTTGGATGTATTCATATTCCAATCCGATAAATCGAAGAATTAGTCAAATGCCTTAAATGGCTTGCACGACCCATTGCCCGCCGACATTGGCAAGCTCACGGTCGCAGTGGAACTCATCCACTTCGCTTTCATGCCCTGGCAGCACGCAGACCACCGTCTCGCCCTGCTGGCGCAATGCGGCAATGGCGGCAGCCACTTGCGCGTCATCACCCCAGGGGGCGCGAATGGCAGCCTTGAGCGGACGCTCGGGCACGACAGCCACCAGTTGTTTGATATCGAGACTGAAGCCGGCAGCGGGACGGTTGCGCCCGAACACTGCACCGACTTCGTCGTAACGGCCACCGCGCACCAGGGCATCGCTGCCGCCGGGCACATAGATCGCAAAGCGCGTGCCGCTGTAGTAGGAGTAGCCACGCAGATCGGCCAGGTCGAAGCTGACCTTGACGCCATCCAGATGCTGCACCAGCCAGCGCAAATGCGACAGCACATTGCGCACGCCGGCAGTGCGCTCCAGCAGCTTTTCAGCTTGATCAAGCACTTCCATGCCGCCGTACAACTGCAGCAACGCCATCAGGCCTTCACGCGAGGCTTCGGGGAAATCGCGGGTCAGCTGAGCCAGCTCGGTTGCATCCTTGGAGGCCAGGGCCGCATGCACGCCGCGCAGCACCTGCTCGTCCACCATCACGCCAGCCAGCAGGCTGCGCACGATGCGCACATCGGCCAGATCCACGATGACGTCCTTGACGCCCGCTCCCTTGAGGCAGTCGAGAGCCAGATGCAGGGCTTCGAGGTCGGCTTCCAGGCCTTCATGGCCGTAGATTTCAGCACCGAACTGGAACGGCTCACGCGTGGCACGCGGACGATCGGGGCGCGCATGAACGACAGGACCGCAGTAGCACAGACGGGTTACGCCCTTGCGATTGAGCAAATGTGCATCAATGCGTGCCACCTGCTGCGTCATGTCTGCACGCAGGCCCATGGTGCGACCGGAGAGCTGGTCAATCAGTTTGGAGGTTTGAAGGGCAAGAGCTTCGCCTGTACCCGTCAGCAAGGACTCCAGATACTCCAGCATGGGTGGCATGACAAGCTCATAGCCATAGCTGCGCGCAGTATCGAGCAATCCTCGACGCAATTCTTCGATGTGCCGTGCCTCGGAGGGCAAAACATCGGCAATGTGATCCGGCAGGACCCAAGCAGACATGGAGAAATGGGGAGGCTGTTAAAAATGCGATTCTACCGGCTTTGCCAGCCCTGCCCAATTTGACCGCTAAGGCCTAGCCAGTATCGGCAGTATTTAAAGCAGCACCAGCATGATGGCGCCTGCTGCGATACAGAGCAATCCGCAAAAGCGCAGCTGCCCATCCCTGAGTTGCAGCAACTGGGAAAACAGCTGGCGCCACAGCCTGGGCGCGAACAGGGGCAGCAGCCCCTCCAGCACCAGCAGCATGGCGATCGCCAGTCCCAGGATCTCCCACCAACCCATTGCCATCCCCCCAATAGACAATGGCCCTCAAGGGGCCATTGCTTGTATCGTTGTCAAGGCTTTCCGAACTTGCGCAAACAAGGATGCACAACAGGCATTTCTATCGGCAAAACACCATGCCTGATCCGAATTTGCGCAAGCCTAGGCCTATTTGCCAGCGGAGCCGCCACTGCGATAAGCCTTGAAGAAGTCGCTTTGCGAAGGATCTAGCACCAGTACATCGCTCTTCTTGGAGAAGCTCTCCTTGTAAGCATCCAGACTGCGATAGAACTGCGCAAACTGAGGATCCTTGCCAAAGGCTTCTGCATAGACCCGTGCCGCTTCAGCATCGCCCTCACCCTTGATCTTCTGTGCATCGCGGTAGGCATTGGCAATGGTGATGTCACGTTGACGGTCGGCCTCGGCGCGAATCTTTTCACCCTCAGCCGCGCCCGTGGAGCGCAGCTCGTTGGCCACGCGCTTGCGTTCGGCCTCCATACGGCGATAGACGGACTCGGTGATGGTCTCGGCATAGTCCACGCGAGTGATGCGCACATCGACGATGTCGACACCCCAGGGCTTGGAGCCGCGCACGGTTTCCAGCACTTCACGCTTGACGTCGGCCATCAGCGTTTCACGCTTGGAAGACAGCAGCTCACGCACGGTACGGCGGTTGATCTCTTCCTGAAAGGCATTGCGCACCACACGGTTGAGCTGCATGGCACCGGCAGACTCATCCAGACCCACGTTACGGATGTATTCCGAAGGCTCGGAGATACGCCAGCGCACATACCAGTCGATGACCACGCGCTGCTTTTCAGCCGTGAGCATGGGCTCGGTATCGGTGCTGTCGAGCGTCAGCAGACGCTTGTCGATGTAACGCACGTTCTGCAGCGGTGGCGGCAGCTTGAAGTTAAGCCCGGGCTCGGTGATCACTTCCTTGATCTGACCCAGCGCATAGACCACACCGAACTGACGCTGATCCACGACAAACAGGGTCGAGCTCAGCAAGGCCAGCACCACGAGAATGCTGGTGACAAAAAATCCGATTCGATTCACTGCATTCTCTCCTAGCGTGCGTCACGGTCACGGCTGCGCGCATCGCGGCTGCGGGCATCACCGGCGGGATTGGGTACTACACGTACGTTGGCTGGAGCCGAAGCTGCGCCGCCGGCAGCTGCATCACCCGACGCAGCGGGAGCGGCGGCGCTGCCACCCACGTTCTGCATGATCTTGTCCAGAGGCAGATACAGCAGATTGGAGCCCTGGCGCGACTCCACCAGAACCTTGGTCACGTTGGTGTAGACCTGCTGCATCGCATCGATGTAAAGACGGTCACGCGTGACCTGAGGGGCCTTCTGGTACTCGGAATACAGCGAACTGAAGCGTCCGGCATCACCCTGAGCCTGGGCCACGATCTTGGACTTGTAGGCAGCAGCCTCCTCACCCAGACGCGCCGCTGCACCCGCAGCACGGGGCACCACATCGTTGGCATAAGCCTGGGCCTCATTCTTGGCACGCTCACGCTCCTGACCAGCCTTGAGCACATCGTCAAACGAGGCCTGCACCTGCTCGGGCGGCCGCACGCCGCCTTGCTGCATATTGATGCCCACCACCTCAACGCCCACCTTGTAGCGATCCAGAATGGACTGCATCAGATCGCGTACTCGCGGCGCGATCTGGTCACGCTCCTCAGCCAGAGCCGCGTCCATCTTCATCTTGCCGACGACTTCGCGCACGGCGGACTCTGCCACCTGGATCACGGCCTCGGAAGGACTGCGGCTTTCGAACAGCCAGGCTCGCGCATCGCTCAGACGATACTGCACGGCAAACTTGATCTCGACGATGTTCTCGTCCTCGGTCAGCATTGCCGATTCACGCAGCCCCGTGCTGCGCACGATGTTGTCGCTCCCCACCTCCGCAGAGCGGATCTGCGAAACATAGACCAGCTCATGCTTTTGAACGGGATAAGGCAGGCGCCAGTTGAAGCCCGCTCCCACGGTGCTCTTGTACTTGCCAAACTGCGTGATGACGGCCTGCTGGCCTTCCTGCACGATGAAAAAGCCCGTACCCAGCCAGATCAGCACGGCCACGCCGGCAATCAGGAAAATTCCTTTGCCGGGGTTGAAAGGCTCGCCAGGCTGACCGCCGCTGCGGCTGGGTGGCACACCACGGCCGTTGCCGGAGCCACCACCGAACAGACCGGAAAGCTTGCGATTGAGATCACGCCACACCTCCTCCAGATCAGGCGGCTGGCCTTGCTGAGGAGAGGAAGGACGGGGTCGCTGCTCGGGTGCGGGCGGCATCGGAGGACGCTCCCCTTCGGGTGCCGAGCTGTCCGGCTTGGAGCCATCTTCGTTATTGTTGTCGCCACGACCCCAGCGCGGATCGTTCAAATTGAACATCCCGCGAATGCGTTGCGGCAGCACCGCCAGGCGATGGACGCGTTGTGAAAAATTCATGCGAGACGTCTCTGTGTTTTCAAAAAGACATGGACCATGGCAAGCATTGTGCCCAATAGGAACGCAAGCCCCTAGTATTGCGCGTCGTCATCAGGGGACATCCAGTACGTATCGTCCTGCCCCTCGACTTCTTCGCGTGCCGCCTCTTCACGTACCTGCAAAACCCGGTCAGCCAACATCTGCCGCAGCTGCGCCAGCCCCTGCCCCGAGCGAGCACTGACAAACACACGCGGCACCGGCGTGCCATCGAGCTCATACATATCCTGCAGCAGGGCAGGCTGACGCTCGGGCTCAATGGCATCCAGCTTGTTGAAAACCAGAATCTGGGGCACATCATCGGCCCCGATTTCACCCAGAACTTTTTGGACTTGTTGTATTTGTTCGGGGAATCCGGGGTTCGATGCATCCACGACATGCAGCAGCAGATCGGCGTCAATCGCCTCCTGCAAGGTGGCCTGGAAAGCATCCACCAGACCGTGCGGCAAGTCACGAATAAAACCGACGGTATCCGACAGGGAAACCGACTCCTCGGCCTCCGCCAGATACATCTGCCGGGTGGTGGTATCCAGCGTGGCAAACAGCTGATCTGCGGCATAGGCGCGAGCCTTCACCATGGCATTGAACAGCGTGGATTTGCCGGCATTGGTATAGCCAACCAGGGAAATATTGAAAACTTCGCGACGCGAGCGCTGACGCCTCTGCGTAGAGCGCTGCTTCTTGACCTTTTTCAGGCGCTCCTTGGTGCGCTTGATGGCATCGTCAATCATGCGGCGGTCAAGCTCGATCTGCTTTTCACCGGGGCCGCCACGGCCGCCGATACCGCCAGCCTGACGCTCCAGGTGACTCCAGCGGCGCACCAGGCGCGTGCTGATGTATTGCAGGCGAGCCAGCTCCACCTGCAGCTTGCCTTCATGGCTGCGTGCACGCTGGGCGAAGATTTCCAGAATCAGCATGGTCCGGTCGTTGACCGGCATCTGGATATGGCGCTCCAGATTGCGCTGCTGCGCCGGGCTCAGAGCCTGGTCGAACCAGACTTCCTTGGCGCCGTGCATCTGGGCCAGCATGCGGATCTCATCCGCCTTGCCACTGCCCACGAACAACGCGGGATCAGGAGCTTTGCGCTTGCAGGTCAAGCGCGCCACGGGTTGCAAGCCAGCGGTCTGTGCCAGCAGGCCCAGCTCTTCCAGCTCGTCATCGAAATGGGGAACACCAAAATCCACGCCCACCAGCAGCACTGGCGCAGACGCGGAACGTTCAAAGGATTCAGAACTCAAATACCTGTCCCGTAGGGTAAGAGCCGCGCCGGACTAGCCGGCGGGCGTTGACGCAAGAAAGCTTAGGCAGCAGCGGCGTCGTTGTCAGCCGGAGTAGCGGCCGAGAAGTTCACGGCGCGACCGGGAACGATGGTGGAGATGGCGTGCTTGTATACCATCTGGGTCACAGTGTTGCGCAGAAGCACCACATATTGGTCGAACGACTCGATTTGGCCCTGCAGCTTGATGCCGTTGACCAGATAGATGGAGACCGGCACATGTTCACGACGCAGTGCGTTCAGGAACGGATCTTGGAGGAGTTGACCTTTATTGCTCACGATATTCTCCGTGTTCGAAGAGTGTTGTTGTAAACCGACACATTACCACAGGGCCCGGGAAAAACAGCAAAAAGGGTTTTCCCGTAGGCACCAGCAGATAGCTATTAATCCTTGTCGGCGTAAGGATTATGGGAGGTTTTCAAGTCGATGCGCAACGGGGTGCCGACAAGATTGAACTCCTTGCGGAAACGACCTTCCAGAAAGCGCTTGTACGCATCGGTGACCAGTTCCAGCGAGTTGCCATGGATCACGATGATGGGCGGGTTCATGCCGCCCTGGTGGGCATAGCGCATCTTGGGACGATAGGCTCCCACCTTCTTGGGCGTCTGGAACTGGATCGACTCCATCAGGATGCGCGTCAGCACAGGAGTAGGCATCTTGCAGGTGGCTGCACGATGGGCCTGGATGATGGATTTCCACAGCGGCTCGAGACCCTGGCGCTTTTGTGCCGAGATGAAGTGCAGCGGCGCAAACTTCAGGAAGGACAGGCGCGTCTCGATGGAGCGCTCCAGCATCTGACGCTGGTAGTCATCCACGGCATCCCATTTGTTGATGCCCAGCACGACCGAGCGGCCGCTTTCCAGGATATAGCCCGCAATATGGGCGTCCTGGTCGGTCACGCCTTGCGTGGCATCGATCAGCAGCAGCACGACGTTGGCGCCTTCGATGGCCTGCAGCGTCTTGACCACCGAGAATTTCTCGATGGCTTCAAACACCTTGCCCTTGCGGCGCAGACCGGCTGTATCGATCAGCTCGAACTTCTGACCGTTGCGCTCGAAAGGCACGGTGATCGCATCGCGCGTGGTGCCGGGCATGTCAAAAGCCACCAGACGCTCTTCACCCAGCCAGGTATTGATCAGCGTGGACTTGCCGGCATTGGGACGACCTGCCACCGCCAGACGTACGGGCTTCTGGTCTTCCTCGCCAAAGACCTCTTCTTCAGGCTCGGGCAGATTCAACAGACCCAGGGCTGCATCGACCAGGCTGCGCACACCCTGACCGTGGGCGGCAGACACGGGCACGACCTCGCCAAGACCCAGCTCATAGAACTCGGACAGCTGCACGCCATCCTTCATGCCTTCGGCCTTGTTGGCCACCAGAATGGTAGGCTTGCCCAGACGGCGCAGGTAGTTGCCGATCTCGTGATCCTGACCGGACAGACCGGCACGCGCATCCAGCACGAAGATCACGACATCGGCTTCCGCCACGGCTTGCTGCGTCTGCTTGGCCATCTCCTTGAAGATGCCGCGCGATGCGTCCGGCTCGAAACCGCCCGTATCGATGACGATGTACTCATGCTTGCCCTGACGGCCCTGGCCGTAATGGCGATCACGCGTCAGCCCTGCAAAGTCGGCGACGATGGCATCCCTCGACTTCGTGAGTCGATTGAACAGCGTCGACTTGCCCACATTGGGGCGCCCTACCAGGGCAATAACTGGCTTCATTCCAAAAACAACCTATCAATCCGGCTTGAAGCCATACACAGTTCCGCTTCGGCTGACGATCACCAGAGTATTGGCGGCGACAACCGGGGAAGTGGCAACTCCTGCCTTGTCAGTTTCCAAACGGGCCAGTGCAGAGCCGTCTTCACGCGAGAGCATGTGCACTGTCCCCAAATCATCGGCCAGCACCACGGAGCGGCCCAGCACCAGAGGTGCCGTCAGCTTGCGGTACTGCAGCTTGTCGATGGACCACAGACGCTGACCGTCTGCACGATTCCAAGCCTGTACCGTGCCGTTGCTTTCGGCGCCAAACACGGCCTGCTCGTCGCCCGCCACGCCATCGCTACCCTTGGAGGTCTGCGTCCAGCGCACATTGGCCGTGCTCACATCCACGCACCCCACCGAGGCCTGGAACGCACGTGCGCAGACACTGCTGCCCACACGGCTGACGGGACCAACCAGATCCACCAGTCGCTCCACATCGTTGGTCCCGCGCGGTGCGGCCAGAGGAGCCATCCAGCGCACCGAGCCATTGTCAGGATCAACACCTGCCAGACGTCCGGACACGCCTACCACCAGATTATTACCAACGGCCTGCAAAACGCCTGGCTGGCGCAAAATAAGCGGTTCATTGCTGGGGCCTTCAACCGACCACAGCTCACGACCCGTATTGGCATCGAAGGCCGCCAGAGAACGGTCAGCCGCCATCACGAACACGCGGCCGCCAGCCACCAGAGGCGGCGTATAGACTGCGGCAGTCAGATTGTTCTTCCACAGCTGCTTGCCTTCGGCAAACACCATGAGCTGGTTGCTGCGTGTAACCACCGCTGTACGCTGTCCGTCGCTGCCCACGCCGGTGGTCAGCGGCTCGCCCGCACTGAACTTGCCCAACTGGCTGCCGGTATTGCCATCAAGCGTCGTAACGCTACCATCCTTGGTGACCACGGTGACGGTATTGCCCTGCACCAGCGCAGGCATGGCCAGAGGCACTTCGCTGCCCAGCTTGGCCGACCAAGCCTGATGCACCGCGATCTTGCCTGGATTGGGCCCCAGGTCCAGGGGCTTGGGCTTGTCCTTGCCGCCGAACATGGAACAAGCAGCCAGCGACGCGGCCACAGCAGTCAGCACCAGCACACGGGCTGCGGATTGCGCTGCGGGAGCAGCGAACTTCACTTGATGGGCAAAAGTCTTCAAGATTATTTCTCCGACGGCGTTGTCTTGACCAGGGTCGCGGCTTCAGGAGCCACGCCCAGCGCATTCAGCTTGAATTCCACCAGATGGCGGTAGTCCAGATCCTTGTCCAGCGCCTTGTAGGCAGCCTGGTACTGGGCAACCGCCTCAGCCTGCTTGCCCAGCGCCACATACAGATCGCCACGGCGATCAGCCTGCAGACCGGCATAGGACTCGGGCATGGCCGCCTCAAGCACCTTCAGACCTTCGTCATAGCTTTTTTGCTGCTCCAGCACGGAAGACAGACGAATGCGAGCGAGGGCCTTGAAGCTTTCATCGCCCTTTTCGGCCACCCAGCTCAGTTGAGCCTTGGCATCATCGAGCTTGCCGGCATCCACCGAGGCCTTGGCCATCAGCAAAGCCGTCTGAGCGGCCTGTGCCGTGCCCGCGTACTTGTCCCGCAACTCGCTGAAAGCCTGGTCGGCGCGCGCCGCATCCTTGGCCGTCAGCGCTTCGTCCACGGCGAACTCCAGGGCCGAGGCCTGGGTGGCCTGACGCTTTTGCCAGTACTGCCAGCCGTTCCAGCCGGCCAGTCCGAGAAAGACCACGACCAGCACGCTGGTGATCAGAGTTCCCCAGGAATTCCAGAAATGCTTGAGCTGCTCAATTTGCTCTTGTTCTTCAAGATCGAGATGGTTTGCCATGGCTACTTAGATTGAGTGGAACGCTGGTCGGAAAACGAGGTGCGGAAAATCAAACCGCCGATTTTAGGCTGCCGGCCCACAGGGCCACGTCCGCCAGAGCTTGCTGCACCTGCTGGCCCTCGCCGTCGCGCAGCGACTTCACAGTCACCTTGCCCTGGGCCAGTTCGTCGGAGCCGAAGATCAGGGCAAAGCGTGCACCCGAACCATCGGCCTTCTTGAACTGGGACTTCATCGAGCCCATGCCCTCGGCCGAGCCGCCGGCCGCTGCATGCATCTGAACCGCCACACCGGCTGCACGCAGCTGCTGCACGGTCTTGAAGACCTGAGGCAGCACCGAGGCGTCGGGAATGATGGCGTAGACATCGGCTGCGGGCTGGGGAATCTCTACCCCCACCTCCTTGAGCACTTCGAGCACGCGCTCCACACCCATGCCCCAGCCCACGGCCGGAGCGGGTTTGCCACCGATTTCCTCGATCAGATAGTCGTAACGACCGCCGCCGCAGATCGTGCTCTGCGAACCCAGCTTGTCGGTAATGAACTCGAACACCGTGAGGTTGTAGTAGTCCATGCCGCGCACCAGACGCGGGTTCAGGCTCCAGGCCACATCGTTGGCATCCAGAATGTCCTGCACAGCCTTCAGATGCGCCTTGGACGCATCGCCCAGATAGTCCATCAGCCTGGGAGCTGCGTTGACCATTTCCTGCATGGCAGGATTCTTGGTGTCCAGCACGCGCAGCGGATTGCTGTACATGCGGCGCTTGGCTTCCTCGTCCATCACCTCGGTGTGCTGCTCGAAGTAGGCAATCAACGCCTCGCGGTGGGTCTTGCGCTCCTCGGGCTGACCCAGGCTGTTGAGTTCCAGACGCACGCCTTCAATGCCCAGCTCTTTCCAAAGTTGAGCGGCCAGCAGAATCACTTCGGCATCCAGCTCGGGGCCGGCAAAACCCAGGGCCTCCACACCGACCTGGTGGAACTGGCGATAGCGACCGCGCTGGGGCTTTTCGCGCCGAAACATCTGCCCGATGTAGAACAGACGCTTGCCGCCTTCATACAGCAGATTGTTTTCCACCACCGAACGCACCACGCCGGCCGTACCTTCAGGACGCAGGGTCAGATGCTCGGCCTGGCCATGCTTATCCGCCCGGTCCTCAAAGGAGTACATCTCCTTTTCGACGATATCGGTCACCTCGCCCAGGCCGCGCACGAACAGGGCCGTGGGCTCGACGATGGGGGTGCGCATATTGCGATAGGCAAAGCGGCCCATCAGATCGCGCACCTTGGCTTCAAACCACTCCCAACGCGCCGAATCGGGTGGGAGAATGTCGTTCATGCCTTTGACGGCGGTCAGTTTTTCGTTCTTGGCCACGTGAAGTCTCACACTTGGGCTACTAGCAAAACAAGAGCATATTGCGCACAGCAATCATGCCCTTCAACTAGAAACCTAATTCAAATCCATACAGATAGCGCGCAAGCAGCTATCAATTCCAAAGTCTTGGCTCGCTGGCATTGTGCCAGCAAGCGCAATCACCACCCGCATGCCGGGCCGCTGCAAGCGCTCAAGTCGCTCAGGCCTTCAGGCCGTAGCGGCGCTGCACATATTCCAGCACCAGGGTCTGAAACTCCTCAGCGATATGTTCGCCGCGCAGCGTCAAGGCCTTCTCGCCGTCAATGAACACCGGCGCCGCAGGCGCTTCGCCATTGCCGGGCAGGCTGATGCCGATATCGGCATGTTTGCTCTCGCCGGGGCCGTTGACGATGCAACCCATCACAGCCACCTTCATGGCTTCCACGCCGGGGAACTGGGTGCGCCAGACCGGCATTTCACCACGCAGGAAATCGTCGATCTTCTTGGCCAGTTCCTGGAAAGTGGTACTGGTGGTGCGACCGCAGCCCGGGCAGGCGGTGACGCTGGGCACGAACACGCGCAGACCCAGGGCCTGCAGAATCTCGGAGGCCACCACAACCTCCTGCGTGCGCGCTTCACCGGGCTGGGGCGTGAGCGAGACGCGAATCGTGTCGCCAATGCCCTCCTGCAGCAGCACCGACAGTGCAGCAGTGGATGCCACCGTGCCCTTGGTGCCCATGCCGGCCTCGGTCAGACCCAGGTGCAGCGCATAGTCGCAGCGGCGCGCCAGCTCGCGATAGACCGAGATCAGATCCTGCACACCGCTGACCTTGCAGGACAGGATGATGTTGTCGGGGTTCAAGCCGATATTCCTGGCCAGCTCGGCCGAGCTGATGGCCGAAGTGATCAGCGCCTCATACATGACCTGGCGCGTTTCCCAGGGCTGCGCCCGCTTGCTGTTCTGGTCCATCAACTCGGCCATGATTTCCTGGTCGAGCGAGCCCCAGTTCACGCCGATGCGCACGGCCTTGTCGTACTTGGCAGCGATCTCGATCATCTGACCGAACTGCTTGTCCTTCTTGTCGCCCTTGCCCACATTGCCGGGGTTGATGCGGTACTTGGACAGCGCCTGGGCGCAATCGGGATAGTCGGTCAGCAGGCGATGGCCGTTGTAGTGGAAGTCGCCCACCAGCGGCACATACTCGCCCATGCGGTCGAGCTGCTCACGGATATAGGGCACGGCCGCCGCCGCCTCGGGCGTGTTCACCGTGATGCGCACCATCTCCGAGCCAGCCTGGGCCAGCTGTCGCACCTGGATGGCGGTTTCAACCGCATCCACGGTGTCGGTATTGGTCATGGACTGCACGCGCACGGGCGCATCGCCCCCGACGGTGACCACGTTGTTGCGCCACACCACCCGGGCCTGGCGCGATTTGCGCGGCAGCGGGCTGGCGATGGCTATCGCCTGGCTGAGCTGCTGCGAGCTTTGAGAATCTTGCACTCTTGTTTACCTCGAACGGTTACTTCACCTCGAAGCGAGCCACATTGTCGCGTGTGCTCGAGATATCGAAGGGTTCGCCACGTACCGTCACCTGCGTGCCCTTGGCATTGCCCACAATCACCGACAGGGGCAACTGGCCTTCGGCCGTCGCAGACTCATCCTTGGACAGGGTCTTTTCCAGCACCACCTTGCCGGCTCCGTCCTTGACCTTGACCCAGGACTGGCCGGTATTCACCTTCAGCACCAGCAGGCCGGCAGCGCCGGTCACAGGCACAGCCGCCTCGGCGGCCGGGGCTGCGGTTTGGGCAGCTGCCACAGATGCGGCGGGAGCGCTTGCTGCAGCACCATCGCCAGGCATGCCGGCCGCGGCAGCAACCGACACAGACTCTGTCACCGGCGCCGCGGGTGTGGCAGAACTGCCCTGTGCACCGCCCTCGGCCTGGGCAAGCGGTTCTGCAGCCGGCGCGCTCACCGCAGCCGTCTGGTCAGACTGGGCCTGAGCCGGCGCTGGCGCGCCTGCCCCATCGGCGCCGTCAACCATCTGATGGAATGGCACAAAGTACACGGCAGCGGCAGCTGCCAGCAGAATCAGCACGCCTGCCGCAATCTTGCGAGAGCTGCTGTTGCCAGAGTCCAGAGGTGTACCCGTGACCTTGAAGCTGCTGCGCACCTTGACGGTCTCGTTGATGCCTGGACCCGCATTGGCAAGGCTTTTGATCTCGCTGCGTGGCAGCTTGGACAGCACCGATTCGGCATCGATATGCAAGGTCCGGCACATTCCCATGGCCAGAGCACGCATGAACACATGATCGGGAAAGGCCGCATAGTCATCGGCCTCCAGCGCCTCCAGCTTGTGCTGCGGCACCTTCAATGTCGCAGCCATCACGGGCAACTGCATCCGGGCTGCTTCCCGTGCCTGACGCAACAAGACTCCGGCCGTGGCCTGACCCTGAGTTGGCACCTGCTCTTCGCTTTGCATAGTTTCCTCTTCCACCGCAGCCTCATTCATTGAAAGCTCCACGTTCATAGGCCAGCCACTGACGCGATTGAGGAAAACGCTCGCGCAGTTGATCGGCCTGTTGACGCACTCCAATATCGTCGTGCAGTGCCCTGTCTATTTTGATCCCCAGCCAGAGGCTTTCCGCACTGGCCTGATTGCTATTGTTATTCAAGCGCCGGATGTAGAACTGCGCCTTCTTCAGATCACCTTTGAGCCAAAGCACATTTGCCAGGTTGTAGCCTGCAGCGGGGTTGCCCACATCCATCTCGTAGGCACGAAACATGTTCTGGTAGGCCTGCTCCAACTGTCCTGCCTGCTGGTAGCACATGCCCTTGGCCAGCAGGGTCCTGGGCTGTTCACGGTAGCCCGGAGCCTGCAAGGCTCTATCAAACCACTGCTGGGCTACGTCGAAATGCTTTTGCTGGCATTGCATCCAGCCGTAATTGTGAATCTGGTTGCCGTCGCGCGGATTGAGATCCACGGCCTTGCGCATGGCGATCTCGGCCTGCGTCCAGTCCTGGTTCTGCATGAGGATCAGGCCCAGCAGGCCGTATGCATCGGCGTAATCGGGCTTGGCAGCCAAGGCCTGCCCTACCTCGTCCATGGCCACATCCAGGCGCCCGGCCTGAAAGTAATTGGCAGCCAATTCCAGGCGAATCTGGGCACGGCGATTGGCATCGGCGATCTGGGCCCCGCCCGTGCCAACCACGGAAGCCTGGGGTACCGACGTAGAGGAAGTGGTGGTGGTCGTTGTCGAAGTACAACCCACAAGTGCCGCGACCGCAACCGGTACCCCCCACCGGGCCAACAAGCCCCAATGTTGCCAAACCGGTCGCTGTACCACTGCCCTCATTGATTGTCCTTTATTCAAAACTCCGTCAAGACACCTGCTTGAGCGGGATAGTACGCTGCTTGGCCATACGCTCGGCAGCGCGAGTTCTGTCCTTCACGTCGCCCGCGAGCTGACCACAGGCCGCATCGATATCGTCACCGCGGGTCTTGCGCACTGTGGTCACGATGCCGGCATTGCTCAGCAACGTAGCGAACTCGGTCACACGGGCCGAGGGCGAGCGCAGCAGACCCGAAGCGGGGAAGGGATTGAACGGGATCAGATTGAACTTGCACCAGCTCTTGCCATCGCCGCGCGCGCGCACCAACTCTATCAGCTGGCGCGCATGCTCAGGCTGATCGTTAACGCCGTCGAGCATGCAATATTCAAAGGTGATGAAGTCACGCGGCGCGAACTCCAGATAGCGCTCGCAGGCGTCCAGCAGCTCGGCAATCGGGTACTTCTTGTTCAGCGGCACCAGGTTGTCACGCAGCGGATCATTGGGCGCGTGCAGCGACACCGCAAGCGCCACGGCGCAGTCCTGCGACAGACGATCCATCATGGGCACCACGCCCGAGGTGGACACCGTCACGCGACGACGCGACAGGCCGTAGCCATGGTCGTCCAGCATCACGCGCAAGGCAGGCACCAGCGCACTGTAGTTCTGCAAAGGCTCGCCCATGCCCATCATCACCACGTTGGAGATGATGCGATCTTCGGTGCCGAAGCGCTTGCGCAGCGAATGCTCGGCATACCAGAGCTGGGCAAGGATTTCGCCGGTATTGAGGTTGCGGCTGAAGCCCTGATGCCCCGTCGAGCAAAAGCGGCAGCCCACGGCGCAACCGGCCTGGGACGATACACACAGCGTGCCGCGGTCGTCCTCAGGAATGAAAACGGATTCAACGGCATTGCCGTCGCCCACATCGAACAGCCACTTCACGGTGCCATCGGCAGAGACATGCTCCGTCACCACAGGCAAAGCGGTAATGTGGGCCCGGCTTTTGAGCTTTTCGCGCAAAGACTTGGCCAGATCTGTCATCTGGTCGAAATCGGATGCGCCACGCTGGTGAATCCAGCGGAACAGCTGCGTCGCACGGAAACGCTTCTCCCCGAGCTGCTCGCAATAAGCGGTCAGCCCTTCGAGGTCAAAATCAAGCAAATTAGTAGTCATATCGGCATGTGGCGAGGCGTCTTGCGAACGGTGTTTGCCACGCCGTGGCCAGCATCTTCAAGTGCTGACACCCGCCTTGCACGAATGCAAAGCGCTGGCGTCAGCGAGAGCATGCTGTAAAGCTAGCGTGGATTAACGCGAGTACACGTTCATGCCGGGGAAGAAGAAGGCAACTTCCACAGCAGCAGTTTCAGCAGCGTCGGAGCCGTGCACGGCGTTGGCATCGATGCTGTCGGCGAAGTCGGCGCGGATGGTGCCCTTTTCGGCCTTCTTGGGGTCGGTGGCGCCCATCAGTTCACGGTTCTTCAGGATGGCGTTCTCGCCTTCCAGAGCTTGAATCATCACGGGGCCGGAGACCATGAAGTCCACCAGATCCTTGAAGAAAGGACGGGCAGCGTGCACAGCGTAGAACTGCTCGGCTTCGCCGCGCGACAGGTGCACCAGCTTGGCAGCCACGATCTTCAGGCCAGCAGCTTCGAAGCGGGCGTAGATTTGGCCGATCACGTTCTTGGCAACTGCGTCGGGCTTGATGATGGAGAGGGTACGTTCGATAGCCATGATGATTATTTCCTAATCAGGGTTACTATGGGTTTTTGCCGAAAAAGCAAAACAGTTGATTTTAGCGGTGCCGCCATAGACCTTGAAGTCCGGGCAGCACTCAAATCCTTACGGATGCCTTTTTAGCGACCGCCGCGGCGACCGCCACCACCGCCGCCACCAGGGCGACGCTTGGCGTTCTGACGGGCACGCGAGAGGCTGTCGCCGCCGATATAGCCCACCGAGGTGCGCATGGGATCGGGCTGACCGCCTCCCTGCGAGCGCCCCGAGCCACCGGAGCGACCGCCAGACTTGTTGCGCGGGTTGTCGCCCAGCATGCCGCTGGGTGCCGGACGATTGCCGTCCCACTCGCCACGGCGCTGGCCGCCGCCTTCACGACGCCCCTGGGGTGCGCGATCGGCACTCATGCCATTGCCACGGCCGCCGCTGCGGTTGTTGCGGCCGCCACGGTTGTTGGCGCCACGGGCGCCGCCGCTGTTGCGCTCGACGGGAGCACGTTCCTTGACTCCGGCTGCCGACATCAGCGCCTGGATATCGGCCTGATCGAGTTCCACCCAGGCGCCGCGCTTGAGGCCACGCGGCAGCATCATGGCGCCGTAGCGAATGCGGATCAGACGGCTGACGGCATGGCCCACGGCCTCGAACATGCGTCGCACTTCACGGTTGCGGCCTTCGGAGATGGTCACGCGGTACCAGCAGTTGGCACCTTCGCCACCGCCATCTTCCACGGCACCGAAGCTGGCTTCGCCGTCTTCGAGCTGCACGCCGTCCAGCAGGCGCTGCTTTTCTTCCTTGCTCAGCGCGCCCAGCACGCGGGCCGCGTATTCACGCTCCAGGCCGAAGCGGGGGTGCATCAGCGAGTTCGCCAGCTCGCCCGAGCTGGTGAACAGCAGCAGACCTTCGGTATTCAAGTCCAGACGACCCACCGACTGCCACTTGCCATGCTGCAGCTTGGGCAGCTTGCGGAACACCGTGGGGCGGTTTTGCGGATCGTCATGCGTCACCACTTCGCCCACGGGCTTGTGATAGGCAATCACGCGTGCGGGCGGCGGGTCGATACGGAAGCGGATGGGCTGGCCGTTGACCTTGACGATATCGCCGAACTGAATGCGCTGGCCGACGTGGGCAGGCTCGTTGTTGACCGAGATGCGCCCTTCCAGTATCAACTGCTCCATCTCCAGGCGCGAGCCCATGCCGGCCTGGGCCAGCACCTTGTGCAGCTTGGGAGAATCGACCTGGGGCGCAAGCACGCGCTTGGCGGGCATGGCGCTGCCGTTCTCTTCCTCGTCGTCGAAGTCGCCCGAGATCACATCGGCAAAGTCGATGTTCTGACCCTTGCGTCCCTTGGGCCCATGAGGAGCGGCAACGCTCTGCACAGGCACTTCGGCAACGACGGCATCCACTGCATCATGACCCTGGTCTTGGTCTTGGTCCTGGGACTGCAGCTCCTGCTCGGCCACGGGCTGAACCGGCTCCTCGACGGCCACGGCTTCTTCGGTACGCGGCTTGGTCACGCGCTTGCGCGCAGGCTTGGCCTCGCCAGCAGCGTCCTTCTTGACGCCGGCGCGCTTGCGCGGTGCGGCAGGCTTCTTGGCCTCGGCGGCATCCTTGGCCCCATCGGCCTTGGCTGCGCGGGGCTTGCGAGTCTTCTTGACCGGTTCGGCTTCGGGCGAAGCGGCTGCGGACTCGGGCATCGGGTTCGATGTCTCGTTGTTCATTCCAGTTTTCCTTCGGGGATGACGCCATCGTCACCCTCCACAATTCCTTGTTCTGCTGACCCGACGGCATCGTCGGCCCGCGCTTTCGCCTTTGTGTCCTCGGCCTCGTCGTCGTCGCTGCCGTAGTCATCCTCGAGAAACGCTTTCAGGCCCACCCACTCGGTACGTCCGGCTTTCTTGGCCGCCGGTTTGGGCTCCGGCTCTGCCGCCTTGGCAGTCCTGGCGGGCCTGGCCGCTTTGGGCTTGCTCACGGATGGCGGCTCCTCAGTCGGCCCTGGCTCCGAATCCGGTAGCTCAATCACTATCTCTTCAGTAGCATCTTGCTCAATATCACTCTGCGCCTGATCCGGATATGACTCCAACTCTGGCGCATCCACCTCGGGCTGAAGCTCCGACACAAGCTCTGCAGGCGCTTGCGCCACTGGGTCAACATCGGTATCCGGCAGCACCTCGGCGCCATCTTCCTCGTCCGGGGCACCCAGGATTTCACTCTCGGCAGCATCGGACTCTGTAGCGACATCCGCACCCTCTGCGACCTCGACCGGCTCTGAGGCTTCCACACCCTCCTGGGGCTGGGCATCCTCCGCATCGGCCTGCGGCACGGCGGTCTGGTCGCCCTCCTCCCCATCCAGCGCCTTGAACAGACTTTGCTGAGCCTGGGTTTCCTCCAGCATGGGCAGTTGATCCAGCGACTGCAGACCCAGATCATCGAGAAACTGGCGCGTGGTGGCAAACAGCGCAGGCCGCCCCACGGTTTCACGGTGGCCGATGACCTCGATCCAGCCTCGGTCTTCCAGCTGCTTGATAATCAGGCTGTTCACGGTCACGCCGCGAATATCCTCGATATCACCCCGCGTGACCGGCTGACGGTAGGCAATGATGGCCAGCGTCTCCAGCGTCGCCCGCGTGTACTTGGGCGGCTTCTCGGGGTGAAGCTTGTCCAGGTAGACGCGCATCTCGGGCCGACTCTGGAAACGCCAGCCAGAAGCCACCTGCACCAGTTCCACGCCCTTGAGGGCCCAGTCCTTTTGCAGGTCCAGCAGCAAATCCTTAACCGTGTCCGAGCCCAGCACATCATCAAAAAGTGAGCGCAATTCCCGCAGCGTTACAGGCTGCGGGGCACAAATCAATGCTGTTTCAAGAACCCGCTTGGCATCTACCGTATTCATGGGCGCAGCGTTTCGGGAGCGGCTGTCGCACCGACTGCGGTGGGACGCCTGATTCTAAGAAGAGAGGGAAGCGCCCCAAAGATGCCATGCGAGTGATGGTCAGAGGCTTTCCGGCAGATTGTAACGCAGACCCCATAAATCCAGTGCACCGGCCATGTCTTGTGGCAGCGGCGCATAGTGGACCAGCGGCTTTTTCGTCACAGGGTGCTCAAAGGCCAGCCTGAAGGCATGCAGTGCCTGGCGCTCCAGTCCGCCCTCGGGCTGGCCGCCATACAGCGTATCGGCTATCAGCGGATGACCGAGCGACGCCATGTGCACCCGGATCTGGTGCGTGCGGCCGGTGTGCAGCGTGCAGCGCACCAGGCTATGCGCTGCATCGCCATCGAGCAGATCGAAGTCGGTACGCGCCTGCTTGCCGGGGTGCAGATTCAGATCCACCACCGCCATGCGCAGGCGATTGCGCGGGTCACGGCCGATCGGCGCATCGACTTCGCGGCGCTTGCGGCTGCCCCATTGCTTGTGGGCAAGTGCCAGATACTGGCGACTCACCTCACGTGCAGCGATCATCTTGATGAGCGCATCCATGGTGCTTCGATTGCGCGCCACCACCATCAAACCGCTGGTGTCCTTGTCCAGCCGGTGAACAATGCCGGCGCGCGGCACCTGGCGCGCTTTTTCGTCACGCGCCAGCAGGCCGTTGAGCAGCGTGCCCGTCCAGTTGCCGGGCGCCGGATGCACCACCAGACCCGCAGGCTTGTTGATGACCAGCAGATCCTCGTCCTCATAGACCACCTGCAAATCCATGGTCTCGGGCTGGAAAGCCATGCTTTGCTGGGTGGGGCGCATTTCCACGCGCAGGCGGTCGCCCACGGCCACCTTGACCGAAGGCTTGAGCAGAACCTTGCCGTTGAGCGTGACTGCACCGTCGGCCAGCAACTGCTGCAGATAGCTGCGCGAGAACTCGGACACCCCCAGCGCCAGCACCTTGTCCACACGCTGACCATGATGCTCGGTGCCGACCATGAGCTCTCGGTTCTCGACCTCGGCCGAGGCAATGGCGTCTTCGGCTGCTTCGTCCCAGCTCTGCTCGACCGCGTCAGAAGGCACAAGCCCCTGCGGGGCAGGGGCTTGTGCGGCTTGCTTGCGTTGCGAGGCCATGCTCAACGCGAAGGCAGATAACGCGAAGGATCGACAGGCTTGCCCTGGCGACGCACCTCGAAGTGCAGCTTGACGCGATCGGCATCGGTGCTGCCCATCTCGGCAATCTTCTGCCCCTTCTTCACGGCCTGATCTTCCTTGACCAGCAGAGACTGGTTGTGGGCGTAGGCGGTCAGATAGGTGTTGTTGTGCTTGAGGATGATGAGATTGCCGTAGCCACGCAGGCCGGCACCGGCATACACCACACGGCCATCGGCCGCAGCCAGCACGGGATCGCCGGCCTTGCCGCTGATGTCGTAGCCCTTGTTGCGCTGCTCGTCGAAGCCGGCAATCAACGAGCCGCTGGCAGGCCAGATGAAGTTCACATCATCGGCGCCCTTGGCAGCAGGCGCCGGGCTTGTTGCAGGCGTGGATGGCACTGGCGTTGCGCTTGCAGCCGGGGGAGTCACGGGTGTGGTCGTCGTTGCGGCGCTGCCACCGCCCACAACCACGGGCGCGACACCGCGACCCGAACCGGACGAGGCGACAGGCGCCTCGCGTCCGGGCGGCACCACACGCACCACCTGACCGACTTCAATCACGTTGGGATTGTCCAGATTGCTCCAGCGAGCAATGTCCTTCCAGCTCTGGCCGTGCTCCAGACCAATCCTGATCAGAGTGTCGCCAGGCTTGATGGTGTAGTAACCCGGCTTGCCGGCATTTTCAGCGCCGGGCAGCGACTTGACGTCCACAGTTGAAGACGAGGAGGCCGACTGTCCGCGATCCTCCACAGGAGCCCTGTTTGCCTGGGCAGCACAACCGGCCAGGATGACACCTGCCAGCACGGCCGTTCCCCATGCACCAAGACTTCGCGATACCAACATAAGCTATTCCCTTCTAGGCGATCCCCGATTTTAGAGGGACAAAGTTGACTGCTTCCAAAACTGTCTGCGTAAAACCGTGTGAACTCTTGTCAATCACCAGCAGTGCCTGCTTACCCGCACCCACCACGACCGGAGCCACCAGACGCCCGCCCACCGCCAGTTGATCACACCACTCTTGCGGCACCACATCACCTCCGGCAGCGGAGATGATGCCCGCATAGGGCGCGCCACTGGCAAAACCCACCATGCCGTCACCGAGGATCAGATGCACATTGGACAGGCGCATGGGGCGCAGATGACCGCGCGCCTTCTCGTGCAGGCCACGCAGCCGCTCTATCGAATAAACCTCTTTGGTGAGCATGGACAGCACGGCCGCCTGGTAGCCGCAACCGGTGCCGATCTCCAGCACGCGCCCTTGCCCGTTTCGGGCCGCATCGGAGTCGAGCAGCAGCTCGATCATGCGGGCCACGATGCTGGGTTTGGAGATGGTCTGGCCGAGGCCGATAGGCAGGCTGGTGTCTTCGTAGGCCTGATTGACCAGAGCACTGTCGACAAAGCGGTGACGCTCCACCGTGGCCATGGCCTGCAGCACGGCAGGGTTGCTGACGCCGGCCGCACCGATGCGCTGGGCCATGCGGGCACGCACCGTGGATGAGTCCAGCCCCACGCCCACCGGCGAGGCGGCCACACGCAAGGGATTGATGGGCTTGGGAGCAACGGGCGGCCGTGCCGCGCCGGTGCCCGTCTGCACCGAGCGTGCAATCCAGCCCGGGACCTGAGGCGGACGACGCTCGCTCACGATGCGGCCGCCGATGTGTTGGATGGCCCCGCCAGCCTGCTGGCCGTCTGCGCCCAATAGCCAAGGTTTTCATGATCGGTCAGATCCACCTTGAGCGGCGTCATGGAGACATGGCCGTGGGCCGTGGCATGGAAGTCCGTGCCTTCGGAGTCGTCCTTTGCGGCGCCGGCACTGCCGATCCAGTACATGGTCTCGCCACGCGGACTTTGCTGCTGAATGGCCTGTTCGGCCGCATGACGGCGCCCCAGGCGACACAGCTTGACACTTTTGAGTGCATGCAGCGGCATATTGGGAATATTCACGTTCAGCAGCCAGGGAGCTTTACCGATCAGCTGCTGGGCCTGCATCTCCTGAACCATCTGACGGGCTGTGGCAGCCGCCGCTTCCAGCTCGGCCCAGCCCTTGTCCACCTGCGAGAAGGCAATCGAGGGAATGCCGAACAGATAGCCTTCCATGGCCGCGCCCACGGTGCCCGAGTAAATCGTGTCGTCGCCCATGTTGGCGCCGTTGTTGATGCCCGAGACCACCAGATCGGGCCGGTAGCCAAGCAGGCCGGTCAACGCGATATGCACGCAGTCTGCAGGCGTGCCGTTCACATAGCGAAAGCCGTTATAGGCCTGGTGCACATACAGCGGTGCATTCAGCGTCAAGGCATTGGACTTGGCGCTGTTGTTGTGCTCGGGCGCCACCACTTCGACGTCTGCCACGGTGCGCAGCGCATCGTGCAGGGCCACGATGCCTGGGGCCTGGAAGCCATCGTCATTGCAAATAAGAATCTTCATGGATGAGGCGGATTGTAGGCGGCTCCAAGGTCACGACAGAGACACGCGGCATTCGCACCACACTTCTATCATCTGCGAGCCGATTCCCCCAATCTCACCTCAAGAAGATCAGGAGACAAGATATGCACGCATGGCTTTGCACCACACCCACCGGCGTCGAGACTCTGAAGTGGACCGAGCAGCCCACGCCACAGCCCGGCCCCGGCCAGGTGCTGCTGGAAGTCAAGGCCGCCAGCCTGAACTTTCCCGATCTGCTGATCGTGCAGAACAAATACCAGATCAAGCCTCCCCTGCCCTTTGTGCCGGGCTCGGAATATGCCGGCGTGGTGCAGGCCGTGGGCGAAGGGGTCAAACATCTCAAGCCAGGCCAGCATGTGGCCTGTCTTTCGGGCACGGGCGGGTTCGCCACGCATGCGCTGGCACCCGCTTCCATGTGCATGCCGCTGCCGGCCGACTTCCCCTTTGTCGATGCCGCAGCCTTCATCATGACCTATGCCACCTCCCACCATGCGCTCATGGACCGAGGTCAGCTCAAGGCCGGCGAGACCGTACTCGTGCTGGGCGCGGCGGGCGGCGTGGGCACGGCAGCCATACAGATTGCCAAGGCGGCCGGTGCCCGGGTGATTGCCGCTGCCTCCACCGACGAGAAATGTGCGCTGTGCAAGGCCCAGGGCGCAGACCTCACCATCAACTACAGCCAGGGCGATCTGCGTGAAGCCATCAAGGCAGCGACAGACGGCAAGGGACCCGACGTGATCTACGATCCCGTAGGCGGCGATTTTGCCGAACCTGCCTTCCGCTCCATTGCCTGGCGCGGCCGCTATCTGATCATCGGATTTGCCTCCGGACCCATCCCCTCGCTGCCGCTGAACCTGCCTCTGCTCAAGGGCGCTTCCCTGGTCGGCGTGTTCTGGGGCGATTTCGCCAAGCGCGAGCCTCAGAACAATGCCGCCATGATGCAGGAGCTGTCTCAATGGTGGGCCCAAGGCAGGATCAAGCCCGTAATCGACCGCACCATGCCCATGAGCGAGCTCTTCGCCGCCTATGAGCGCATGGGCTCGCGCCAGGTACAGGGCAAGCTGGTGCTGGTCAACGCGTAAAGCTGCGGTAAACCGCGGCGATGCCTGTGGGGTCGGGGAGATACTTCCAGCCACGGGCTACAAAACCCCAACACCGCAGCATCGCCATGTTTTCTCCTCTTCACGCGCCTGCGCCGGATCGCCGTCGCTTTCTGATTGCCTCCAGCCTTGCCACGGCCGTGGGCGCCCTGCCCGCCTGGGTCCGTGCCACGGAATCACTGGCCCACAACCCGTTCACCCTGGGAGTGGCCAGCGGCGACCCGGAGCCCGACAACATCCTGATCTGGACGCGGCTGACAGCGCCTCTGGCCTATCTGGGCACAGCGGTCGCGCCAGACCTGGCAGCACAGACCGTGCATTGGGAAGTGGCGCACGATGCCCAGTTCCGCCAGGCCGTGGCCCATGGGCAGACCCAGGCCAGGGCTGAATGGGGCCATGCCGTCCATGTGCAGGTCAACGGCCTGAGTCCGGACCGCTGGTATTTCTACCGCTTCCGCTGTGGCGACGCCTTCAGCACCACCGCACGCTGCCGTACCGCCCCGGCGCCCGGAGCCGATGTGCGCAAGCTGCGCCTGGCCGTAGCCTCCTGCCAGCGCTGGGAACACGGCTTCTACAGTGCCTGGGCCGACGCCGCGCAGGCCTCGCCCGATCTGGTGCTGTTTCTCGGCGACTACATCTATGAATATGCGCAGCCGGCCAAGCCCGATGGACTGGCGCGTGCGCAGCCGCTGCGTACCGCCCAGACCTTGCAGGACTACCGCGACCGCTATGCGCTGCACAAAAGCGATGCTCATCTGCAGGCCGCCCATGCCGCGTGCAACTGGTCCGTCATCTGGGACGATCATGAGGTTGAAAACGACTATGTAGCCCAGTACGGGCGAGGGGACAGTGCTCACTTTCTGGCAAGACGCATGGCGGCCTGGCAGGCTTTCTACGAAAACATGCCGCTGCGTGACAGTGCATTGCAGCGCAACTTTCAAGGCCTGGCGCTGTACCGCTGCCTGCAGTGGGGCAAGCTCGCCAGACTGCATCTGCTGGACGGCCGCCAGTACCGCGATCTGCAGGCCTGCCGCCCGGAGGGCAAGGCCAGCACCGGCACCGTGGACCCGGCCGAATGTCCCGCCCTGCAAGATCCGGCGCGCAGCTTTCTGGGCTGGGATCAGGAGCGCTGGCTGGCCCGGCAGTTGCAGGACGATGCACGCGAGAGGGTCGACGCCACCCGCTGGAGCACCGTGGTGCAGACCACCTTGTTCTCGGCCCGCAAGCATCCCAATGGCAGGCAGTCGACCGACAGCTGGGACGGCTACCCTCAGGCCCGCCAGCGCCTGGTACGCCAGATTGCAGAAAGCCAGCCGCGCAACAGCGTGCTGCTCGGCGGGGACATTCACCAGAACTATGTCTGCGCCATTGCGGCCCAGGCCGATCAGGCTCCGGACAGAGTCAATCCGGTGATTGCCAGCGAGTTCTGCGGCACCTCCATCAGCTCGCACAGCGGCACCACACAAGCCAGGGTCGATGCCATCGTGGCCCACAACCCTCAGGTGCTTTTCGCGCGCTGCGAGGAGCGCGGCTACAGCCTCGTGGATATCACGCCGCAGTCCATGACCACGGAGCTGCGCGCCGTGAGCAACCCGCTCCACGCCGACAGCAGCCTCTATACGCTGGCACGCTTTGTGGTCGAGGACCGCCGCCCCGGTCCTGTGAAGATCGCCTGATGCGCTGCGGCATACTCGGGTCATGCAAAACACACAGGCCTCGAGACCCGAACTTCCCCTGTGGCGCGGTACGGCGGCCGCCCTTCTGATCGCGGGGCTGCTCACAGGCTGCGGCCTGCCTCCCCTGCCGGATCGCATGGCCAGCGAGGCCCTGAGCGCCGAGCAGGCCCTGCAAACCCGGCTCGGCCAGGCGCTGGCGCCGCTGCAGCAGGCACATCCTGGGCAGAGCGGCATCCATATGCTGGCCGATGCCCATGACGCCTATGCCGCCCGCGCCCTGCTGGCCCGAGCCGCGCAGCGCACGCTCGATGTGCAGTACTACATCTGGCGCAACGACACCACCGGCCATTTGCTGCTCGATGAGCTGCTGCTTGCGGCAGACCGCGGCGTGCGCGTGCGCCTGCTCTTGGACGATGGCGGCACCGGCGGCATGGACGCCACCCTGGCCGCCCTGGACCAGCACCCTCTAATCGAGGTGCGGCTATTCAACCCCTTCGCCCTGCGCACGCCCAAGGCGATTGGCTATGTGACGGACTTCGCACGCACCCAGCGGCGCATGCACAACAAGAGCTACACGGCCGACTCCTCCGCCACCATCGTGGGCGGGCGCAATATCGGCGACGAGTACTTTGCCGCATCCGACGGCGTGCTGTTCGCCGACCTCGATGTGGTGGCCACAGGCTCGGTGGTGGGCGAGGTGGCAGCGGAATTCGACCGTTACTGGAACAGTCCCTCCGCCTACCCTGCAGCCAGCCTGCTGCCCGCCATGCCACAGCAGGCCGTGGACAAGGTCTATGCAGGCCTGCACGCCGATGTGAATCGCCCCGAATCACAGGCCTATGCGCAGGCCGTCAGCCGCAGCCGCTTCAGCACCGATTTGCTGGCAGGTCAACTGCCGCTGCAATGGGCCGAGACCACCCTGGTCAGCGACGACCCGGCCAAGGTCCTGCGCGAAGCCGCGCCCGAGGACTTGCTGCTGTCCCAGCTCCAGCCTGTGATTGGCCAGCCACAGCAGTTGCTGGAAGTGGTGTCGCCCTATTTCGTGCCCACCCAGGCTGGAGTCGACGCCTTTGGCCATCTGCGCCAGCAAGGTGTGCGGGTGCGCATTCTGACCAATAGCCTGGAAGCGACCGATGTGGCCGTGGTGCATGCCGGCTACGAGAAATACCGCAAGCCGCTGCTGAAAATGGGCGTGGAACTCTACGAGATGCGCCGCCAGATCGATCTGCGCAACCAGCCCGCAGCCAACGAGCCGGACAAGACACCAAGGAGCGAGCCTGCCGAAAAGACTCCCAAGCGCGAAGCCCCCTCACCTGCAGCGCTGAGCGGCAGCTCCGCCACCACGGGCAGTTCGGGCGCCAGCCTGCATGCCAAGACCTTCGCGGTCGACGGCAAGCAGCTCTTTGTCGGCTCCTTCAACTTCGATCCGCGCTCGGCCATGCTCAACACCGAAATGGGCGTGGTCATCAAAGACCCGGCCTTGAGCCAGCAGGTCAGCACCTCGCTGGATCAACATCTGCCGTACATGGCCTACAAGGTGCAACTGGACGCGCAGGGCGGGCTGAGCTGGACGGGCCAGAGTCCGCAGCCGCCCCATGAAGCCCAGACCTTCAGTGCCGACCCCGGCACCAGTTGGTGGCAGCGCTTCATGGTGCGGGTGCTGAGCTGGCTGCCCATCGAAGGATTTTTGTAACTCAGTCCAGGCGGATGGAGGGCCTCAGCCGCGCGTTCATCAGGTCGATCAGCCACAGCAGGCCGCCGCGCCAGAAGCCGTAAAGCCGCGCCTGGTGCGAGCGGTACAGCATGATGTGGCTGAGCATGGCCATGCGGCCGCGGATCACGCCGCCGTTAAACAGGCCGAACTTGCCCAGCGAGCCATAGGCGTCGTAATGCGCAAGCGACACCAGGGCTCCAAAGTCACGATAGGCAAAGCCTACGGGTTTGGCACCGGGACGCTCCAGCACATGAGGCAGAGTCTCGATCAGATAGCGGGCTTGCTGGTGGGCAACCTGGGCCGTGGGAGGCAAAGCCTCCTGCTTGCCCGGCAAGGTATAGCTGGCGCAGTCGCCCAGGGCATAGATATCGGGGTCGCTGGTCTGCATCTCGTCATTGACCAGCAGTTGATTGCTGCGCGTGGTCTGCAAACCCAGCTGCATCAAGAATTCCGGGGCCTTTACCCCCGCAGCCCAGACACGCAGGCTGGCAGGAATCAGCTCGCCATTGGCCAGCTCGAAGCCTTGCTCGGTCGCACGGCTGACGCGGCCGCCGACGATCACGGAAACGCCCAGGGCCTGCAGCCGCACACGCGTAGCTTCGGAGATCTCCTCGGGAAAACTGGGCAGCAGGCGCGAGCCGGCCTCGATCAGCACGATGCGGAACTTGGCGGCCTCGCCCAAGGCGCCGTAGGCCGTGGCACTCTCTGCAAGCTGAACCAGCTCCGCCGCAAGCTCTACCCCGGTGGCGCCGCCGCCCACGATGGCGACCTGCAACTGCTCGCCACTGGTCATGCAGCGCACCATGCGCAGCCGGATTTCCTGGTTGAAGGCATCGGCCTTGCGGCGCGAATCGATCATGAAGCAATGCTCATGCACGCCGGGCGTGCCGAAGTCGTTGGCACCGCTGCCCACCGCAATCACCAGCTTGTCATAGGCAAGACGCCGCCCCGCCACCAGCTCGCGACCATCGGGGGCATAAATAGGGGCCAGCAGAATCTCGCGTGCCTCACGGTCCAGGCCGCACATCTCGCCGGGCTGGTAGGCAAAGTCGGCATCGGTAGCCTGGGCGAGATAAGTGGTCTGCTGCTGGGCCAGGTCACGGGTGCCGGCAGCAATCGTGTGCAGCATGGGCTTCCAGACATGGGCGGAGTCGCTGTCCACCAGCGTCACCGTGTCAATGCTCTCGCTCTTGAGCTTGCCCAGGGCTGTGGCCACCTCCAGCCCCGCCACGCCACCGCCCACGACCACGATGCGGGCCGCATGCCCATCACGTGGATGCGGTGGCTTGCGGGCTTGCTGCCCCTGAGACTCGATGATGGGCCGCTCGCCCTGCTCTGCTTGACTGACTGCGTTTTCCATGAACGACCCTGACTCTGCGTCTGTTGTGACCGAACGCCAGAACATCCCAAGATGTCTGGCACGCATTGATTGTTCTTCAATTTTTATAGCAGGAAACTCAATATGGACAAGGCAAATACTGATGATATATATCTTTTATAAGACTTGAACGGCACGAATACCAGGCTTGCCTCAAAAGCTTTCAGTTTTCTGAATGACCCTGGCTGCAAGCAATGCCAATCAAGCGTAGCGCGCTATCAACTTCTTGAGCGCCATGTCGTACGACATGGCCTTAAAACCCCATTCGACGAACAGCGCTTGTCAAGCAGCGGCAAAACCGCGGCTTCAACCATGCAATTTGCGTTTGTCAATATACGAAACGTATACAGACCTTATGATGCTCGGCCATGGGAATCGTCAAAATTTCAGACCAGTTGCACGACCAGATTCGTGTCTCCAGCGCGGCCCTCGGCCGCTCCATCAATGCCCAGGCCGAGCACTGGCTGCGTGTAGGCCAGCTGGCCGAGCATCACCCCCAGCTCAATTACGAAGGCATCTGCGCCCTGCTGCTGCAACAAGCCGAGCGTGAGCTGCAGCCTGCCAGCGCCCATGACGCCGACACAGTCGTGCGCCGCCCCCGTCCTGTGCGCCTGGTAGGAGGCATGCAATGAAGCGCGGCAAACAGAAAGTCGTACCCATTCATGACGCCACCGACATCTACCTCTCGCGCAAGGCCGGCGGCCTGGCCGCCAAGGTGCTGGCCATGCTCACCCCTCATGTGCAGCCCGGCGTAAGCACAGAGGAACTGGACAAGATCTGCCACGACTACATCGTCAACGAGCTGAAATGCACTCCCACCAATGTGGGCTACTATGGTTTTCCCAAAACCGTGTGCACCTCCGTCAACCATGTGGTCTGCCACGGCATCCCCGATAGCAAGCAGGTCCTCAAGGATGGCGACATCATCAATGTCGACGTCGCAGTAACCACGCCCGAGGGCTGGATCGGCGACACCAGCCGCATGTACTACGTGGGCCAGCCCAGCAATCTGGCCAGGCGCCTGGTCAACACCACCTATGAAGCGCTGGTGGCCGGCATCCGCGCCGTCAAGCCCGGGGCCACGCTGGGCGATGTAGGCCATGCCATCCAGACCGTGGCCCAGCGCGAACGCTTTTCCATCGTGCGCGAGTACTGCGGTCACGGAATCGGCAAGGTCTATCACGACGAGCCCCAGGTGCTGCACTACGGCACGCCCGGTCAGGGCCTGACGCTGCAGCCCGGCATGATCTTCACCATCGAGCCCATGCTCAACGCCGGCAAGGCCGCCACGCGCGAACTGGCGGACGGTTGGACCGTGATCACCAATGACAAATCGCTCTCCGCCCAGTGGGAGCATATGGTGCTGGTGACGGAGACCGGATTTGAGGTGCTGACCCCCTGGCCCGAAGGCACAGGCGACTACCCTGCCATCTGATCAAGCGCGGCGAACCGCGCGTATTGCCCTGGGCGAGGTGCGCACAGCCGCTGGATTTTGGCAATAACGGCCAGAAGCGGTCCGGGGTCTTGGAACCAGGCTGGAAACAGCCCGGCCCCAGCCGCACTAAAGTGCCCGGCATGACAAATTACCTGTATCTGGGCCTGGCCATCATCTGCGAGGTGATTGCCACCTCCTTCCTCGCCAGGTCGGAGGGCTTCTCCAGGCTCGGCCCCACCGCTGTTGCCCTGGTCGGCTATGCGATTTCTTTCTATCTGCTGTCGCTGACGCTGCGTACCGTGCCCACGGGCGTGGCCTATGCAATCTGGTCCGGCGTGGGCATCGTGCTGGTCTCGGCCGTCGCCTATTTCTGGCAGGGCCAGAAGCTCGATGCCCCCGCTCTGGCCGGCATGGCCATGATTGTCGGCGGCGTGCTGGTAATCAATCTGTTTTCAAAGACCGCCGGTCACTGATCGCCATCGCTGCTGAAGTCATCTGCTGACTGCGTCAGATCCTGCAGCCACTGCATGCTGGCGCGCAGTTCCTCGGGCCGGATCTCATGGGCGCCCGGATATTCGTGATAGCTCAGTTGCAAGGGCAAGGAGGCCAGACGGTCACGCACGGCATGGGCGCTGGTCAGCGGAATCACATTGTCATAAGTCCCGTGGCTGACCCAGGCCGACTTGCCCTCGAATGCGGCAGCGGGCGCGTGCAGCGACGCGATCTCGGGCAATAGACGGCTGTGCCAGACCAGTGCGGCACGCAAGGTCTGGGGCTGGGTCAGCAACTGGCTCAGGCTCATGATGCCGCCCTGGCTGAAGCCTCCCAGCACCACCCGCTCGGGCGGAATGTCCAGCTGCTGCGCGGCCTGCTCCACCGTCTGCTGTAGCAAGATACGCGCCTGCTGCTCCTGCGGCACATTGATATGGCGCGTACCATCGGCATCCACAGTGAACTGAAACCAGGCATAAGCCCCCATGCCCATGGCAAAGGGCGCACGCAGACTGAGCACATGAAATTGCGGCGGCACATAGGGCACCAGGCCGAACAGGTCCTGCTCATTGCTGCCCACGCCATGCATGAGCACCAGCAGCCAGGCAGGCCGGCCGGCGTCAAGCTGCGCGGGCCGCTCCAGATAAGTCAAAGGCAATGTGCTCATGGACAACTCCCGAAGGCAGCACGGAATTTGATGGGAAACAGGCTGTAGCGCTTTTGCATTCTGCGACTGCAGCTATCAAAACAATATAGCGCAGACCCGCAGCCGGCTGACCGATCCGCACCCGGCCCGACAGGGTACGCGCATGCCTTTTGATACAGTTGACTGGCCTAAGCGTGGCGTTGCCGCTACACAAGCTCAGTCATGCACCCGCTCGCGCAATGCCTTGATGCCGGAGCGCAGGCTTTTGCCCTGCAGGCGTCTTTGCTGCGAGCCCCAGGTCGGCTTGGTGGGCTTGCGCGGGCGTGGCGGCCTGGCAACCGTGGCCACCAACGCATTGAGGCGCTGCAGCCCATCCCACAGGTTGTGCTCCTGAGTGCGGTATTTTTGCGCCTTGATGACCACCACTCCATCGGTGGTGATGCGCGAGTCGCCCAAAGCCAGCAAGCGCTGCTGCACATCGACCGGCAGACGCGATGCCCGAATATCAAAGCGCAGATGCACGGCGCTGGCCACCTTGTTCACATTCTGGCCACCCGGGCCTTGAGCGCGCACGGCGCTCCATTGCACATCGGCTTCGGTCAGCTCGAAGGCGGCCGCATTGCTCACGATAGAGCCTCCTGCAGCGTAGCGCAGAAGGTGGCCGGATCCTCGTGCTGTACCCAATGGCCGACGTTCCGCATCACCTGCCAGTCCAGCGCCCCCAGGCACTGCCGCTGCATCAGCAGTTGCAGCTCGGCCAGGCAACCCGCATACAGAGGGTCATGCTCACCATAGATCGCCGCCACCGGCACTTTGATACGGGTCAGAGCTCGGGCCAGCACATCGGTGCGCGACAGCCGTCTGCGCGGCAGCCGGTCACGCGCCACATTGCGCGCATGCAGCGCCAGCGTTTCCTCATCGATCAGCGCCGCATCATGCAGCATGAGGGCCGCGATATTGTGGCGATGGGCCTGCATCTGGGCCTCCAGCCCCTGCAGGTGGCGCCAGCCCAGCAGGCGCACGCTGCGTCCTTCGGTCATTCCCATGCCGGGAGCGCCGACCACCACCAGCCTCCGGGCCAGTTCCGGATGCTCGGCGGCCAGCAGACCGGCAGTCATGCCGCCAAAGGAAAAACCGACCAGATCGCAGACCGGATCCGAATCGGCATTGCCCAGCAGTTGCCGGATGCCATAGGCCAGGGGCTCCAGCATGGTGTCCACATCCATGCCCCCGGGCACGCCATCGGATTCGCCAAAACCCGGCAGATCGGCCAGCCACAGGCTGTAGCCCGCCTCGGTCAGCGGCTGAATCACGCGCAACCAATGCGTCCAGCTACCGCTGCCGCCATGCAGCAGCACCAGCGGCAGGCCGCGCTGCGCCACCCCGGCCGGGGGCTGCCAGCCATGCCAGATCATCGCGCCGCTGTCGGCAGCTTCTCCAAGCCGGGTCTGCACGCGCTGCGCCGTGGCCTGCAACCGGGCAATCGCCGGTGGCACGTCGACACCCTGCTCCTGCGAGACCTGCTCCAGCGAACAGGCTGCTTCAACCGCCGATGTCACCACTGCGCCACCGCATCGATGGCCAGACCGTAGCCTGCCACGCCGAAGCCGCACATCACGGCGCGCGCCGTGGCCGACAGATAGGAATGATGGCGAAAGCTCTCACGCGCATGGACATTGCTGATGTGCAACTCCACCAGCGGCACGGCCGTGCCCTTGACGGCATCGAGAATTGCCACACTGGTATGGGTGTAGGCCGCTGCATTCATGATCAGCGCCTGCAACTCCCCCTTGGCGTGCAACCGGCCTGCCTCGTGAATCCAGTCCACCAGCTCGCCCTCATGGTTGCTCTGGCGGAACTCCAGCTTCAGGCCATGGCGCAGGCAAGCTTCCTCGCAGAGCTTCTGGACATCGGCCAACGTGGCCGATCCATAGATGCCGGGTTCGCGCATGCCCAGCAGATTGAGATTGGGGCCATTGAGGACGTAGACGGTTTTCACGGAAGCACTCTCCTGATTTTTGAGGACTGCCCGGATTATGCGAGCGCTGCAACCGACCCGCAGGCATAAAAAAAACGGCTGCCTGGGCAGCCGTCCGTGGTGCAGAGTCTTTCAGGGCTCTGTCATCGATGTCATCAACGATAGTGATGATGATGGCGATGACCACGCCAGCGCGGGCCGCCACCGTAATAGACCGGGCCGGGCACGACCATCACGGGTGCGGGACGATACACGGGCGGCGGCGGCGCGTAGTAGACCGGTGCCGGAGGCGCATAGTAGACAGGGCGCGGCGGCATATAGACCGGGGCCGGCGCCATATAGGGTGTGGCGTAAACGGGAGCGCCGACGCCCACGGCCACGCCGGGCACGCCGATGCCGACCGACAGGCTGACGCCGCCATGCGCCTGGGCGCCTGCTGCAGCCATCAGGCCGGCCACAACGATAGAGCCAGCGGCAAGCAGCTTGGCCATGCGGGGGGAAGTTGTTCTGGACATCACAATCTCTCCTCTGTTTATGAGTCACCGAGGGCAAGCCTGCAGATCTGTGCAGCGCCTTCGGCCCTTGGGGATATAACGTTTCAGAGTCCCGTCAGGATGGCACGGTTCCTCAAAAACATTGTGTCCAAATGCACACGAGGCAAAGCTGCAGTGTCCGCAGATCGACATGAGGTCATGGCAGCCGGCCTAAAATGGTGCAATGAGCTCTGCTGACGCCTCCAAATCCAACAACTCCGCCCCTGAAGCGGTCAAGCCCACCAACTTCCTGCGCCAGATTATCGAATCGGATCTGGACAAGGGCACTTATGCCACCCGTCACTGGGGCGGCGCGCCCGGCGATGCCCAGCATCACCAGAGCGGCCAGGTCGACGAAGCGAAGATCCGCACCCGCTTTCCGCCAGAGCCCAACGGCTATCTGCACGTGGGTCATGCCAAGTCCATCTGCCTGAACTTCGGTCTGGCCCGCGACTTCGGCGGCGTCTGCCATCTGCGCTTCGACGACACCAATCCCGAAAAGGAAGACCAGGAATATGTGGACGGCATCATCGATGCCGTGCGCTGGCTGGGCTTTGACTGGAAGGATGTCGACGGACACGAGAACCTCTACTTCGCCAGCAATTACTTCGACTTCATGTACCGCTGCGCGGTCTACCTGATCGAGCAAGGCCTGGCCTACGTGGACGAGCAGTCGGCCGACGAGATGAAGGCCAACCGCGGCGACTTCACCCGCCCCGGCGTGAACAGCCCTTTCCGCGACCGCTCCGCGGCCGAAAACCTGCAGCGCTTTGCCGACATGAAGGACGGCAAGCTGGCCGATGGCGCCGCCGTGCTGCGCGCCAAGATCGACATGGCCGCGCCCAATATCAATCTGCGCGACCCGGCCATCTATCGCGTGCGCCATGCCGAACACCACAACACCGGCAACCAGTGGTGCATCTACCCGATGTATACCTTTGCGCACCCCATCGAGGATGCCTACGAGCACATCACCCACTCCATATGCACACTGGAGTTCGAGGATCAGCGCCCCTTCTATGACTGGCTGCTGAACCATCTGCGCGAAGGCGGTCTGATCGACGCCCCCCCAGCCCCGCCAGTACGAGTTCTCGCGCCTGAACCTGACCTATGTGATCACCAGCAAGCGCAAGCTCAAGCATCTGGTGGACAACCAGTTCGTCACCGGCTGGGACGACCCGCGCATGCCCACCGTGGTCGGCCTGCGCCGCCGCGGCTACACGCCTGAGTCCATCCGCAACTTCTGCGAACGCATCGGCGTGACCAAGGACTACGCCTGGATCGACTACGGCACGCTGGACGGCTGCCTGCGTGAAGATCTGGAAAACAAGGCACACCGCGCCATGGTCGTGCTGGACCCGGTCAAGCTCGAACTCAGCAACTGGGCCGAGGTGTTTGGCAGCGCCGAACATCTGGAGGACTGCCACCTGCCCGCCCTACCCCACGCGGCAGAGGGTGAAGCTGTGCCAGAGCGCCGTTTCACCCTTGGCCGCGAAGTCTGGATCGAGCGCGAAGACTTTGCCGAAGTGCCGCCCAAGGGCTACAAGCGCCTGTTCCCCGGCAACAAGGTCCGCCTCAAGGGTGGCTATGTGATCGAATGCACGGGCGCCGAAAAGAACGTCGATGGCAATGTGACCAAGGTGCTGGCCACCGTGGTGCCCGACACCAAGAGCGGCACACCCGGAGCCGACAGCGTCAAGGTCAAGGCCGCCATCACCTGGGTGGGCGTGGCCGACGGCCTGCAGGCCGAAGTGCGCATGTACGACCGTCTGTTCACCGACCCGCAGCCCGATGCAGGCGGCAAGGACTTCCTGGCCCTGCTGAACCCCGACAGCCTGAAGGTCGTCACCGCCTATGTGGAGCCTTCGCTCAAGGCGGCCCTGGCTGACGACAAGTTCCAGTTCGAGCGTTTTGGCTATTTTGTGGCCGACCGCAAGGATCACCGCAGCGACAAGCCCGTGTTCAACAAGATCACCGGACTCAAGGACAGCTGGGGCAAGTAAACGCTCCAGCCAGTTTCAGCAAGGCTGCCAGGATTCACTGGCAGCCTTTTTTATTGCGCAAACCGCTGCGGCATTTATCCCGAGAACAGCCATTCGGGTCTCCGATCGAGAAATGGATGGCGCCCCTAAATCATTGTTACATATTGAAATAAATACCGCCGGTATTGATTTTCAATACTTGATAAGCATTTACACAAAATGTTCTGAAATTCAGAGCATTCCATTATTTTCTTTCTAGAATCCTGCTCACCACAACATTACCAATCCGCAATTCATTCGCGGATTTTTTATTTTCATCAAAGGTCAAGAATGAACAAAAAAGCAGGGGCAGGCATTGCAGCGGCCATCGCCGTGATCGTGGCGGGAACACTGGGCACCAGCTATTACATGGGCGGCAAGTTGCAGCAGAGCTTTACCGAAGGCCTGGACAAGTGGAACGAGCATGGCGTGAAGATTCAGGTCACCAGCTATGACCGCGGTGCTTTTTCTTCCACCTCCAAAACAGTCTGGACGCTGGACAGCGGCGACGAGCCCGTCCAGTTCACCGCCGAGCACAAGATCAGCCACGGACCGCTCCCCCTGGGCCATGCCGCCGAGATTCACACCAGCTTCAATCTGCCCGAAGACGCGGACCCGGCGCTGAAGACCGCGCTCAACGGCCGCTCTCCGCTGGAAGTCGACACCAAGGTCGGCTGGGGCCGCAGCAGCTCCAACGTCATGACATCGCCGGCCGTGAGCAGCAAGATCAAGGACAGCGAAATGAACTGGGGCGGCATGAAGATCGTCTGGGACATGCCCGCCGACATGAAGGCCGCCAAGGGCACGGGCAGCTTCGCCGGCCTGCAGTTCAAGGACGAGGAAGGCAGCGTGACGCTGGACAAGGCCGATATGCGCTTCGACATGAAGCAGCCCGCGGGCCAGCAGTTCTGGACCGGCCCGTTTGCCATGACGATTGCCAAGATTGCCGCCACCAAGCAGGAAGATGAAGGCAAGAGTTCTGCCAGCCACTTCGAAGGCATCACCATGGATTCGGACACCGTCCTCAAGGGCGAGGTGGTGGAAATGACGCTCAAGACCGGTATCAAGACCGCCAAACTCGAAGACAAACAGGCTGACGATCTGGTGCTGGACATGGCGTTCAACAATGTCGATGCCAACTGGATCAACCAGGTCGTGGAAATGAGCAAGCGCAAGAACCCGCTGCTCGGTGCCGCTGGCGAAGCCGGGGACGATGAAGACGCTGAAGAACAGCAAAGCGGCGATCTGCGCGAGAAAATGCTCAAGTCGCTGACACAGGCGCTGGCACGCCAGCCCGTGATCGAACTCAAACGTCTGTCCATGCGCACCCCCGACGGCGTAAGCGAGTTCGCGGCTGCCATTCAATATCTGGGCGATGGCGAGAAGATGGGCACTCTGCTGCAGGACCTGAAGGTCAGCCTCAAGGCCGATATGCCCAAGGCCTTCATGGAAAACATGATGCTCTCGCGCAGGCGCTCCAGCCTGCTGGCCGTGTTTGAAGGCGAGAGCGAGTACAAGCCCGAAGATATCGAGGAAGCCGCCAAAGCCCAGACTCAGGCCAGCCTGGACATGCTCAAGGAGCAAGGCATCTTCGAAGACAAGGACGGCAAGATGCGCACTGAGATCGTCTATGCCAAGGGGGAATTCCAGGTCAACGGCAAACCGCTGGATGCCATGGGCACGAGCACACTCATGGGCACCATGACCGAATGATGTGACCGGCGTGCTGCTTCGCGGATAGCTCCAGGGCCTGCCTCGCGCAGGCCTTTTTCATGGAAAAAATCACCCCGGGCGTGGAGATACAGGCGAGCAAGCGCTCTCTGCATGCTCCGCCCAAAATTCTGAGTTTTTTAGCCTCTAAACCTTACCTACTCTACGAAAGAAACTATCAGAATTTATATTCTCTCGCCGACCATGGCCTGCAGCCACAGGCTTTATTTGCTTACAACACTCTGTCAACAACGGCTCAACACTGGCGTTAAAACAGCATCCGCCAAAGCACCGTGATTTGCACGGCGCGGCGCAAGGAGCGTCAGATGTCGCATTTCCCCCGGACCCGGCCTGAGCAGCCGGAACTGCAGCCAAACACGGTCGCCCGCCACTGGCATCTGGGCATGATCGCCCTGACCGCCGCCATGGCGTTGAGCGCCTGCAACGACAAGAATTCGCCGATCAAGGCGGACAGTGCGCAGCCGGCCTCGGCACCTGCCGCCACGAGCGATGTCGCCCAACATCAGCCTGCAGCCTATGTGCCACCCGGTGCAGACGCGCTCTACCGGATGGTTGCGCCGATTGCGCTGTACCCGGACAAGCTGGTGGCCCAGATCCTGGCCGGTGCCACCTATCCAGACCAGATCAGCACCGCCGAGACCTGGCTGGGGCAAAACCCCGGCCTGCAGAAGACAGCGCTGAGCAATGCCGTCAATGCCCAGAACTGGGACCCGTCCGTCAAGTCATTGACCCAGTTTCCCAACGTGCTGGAACAACTAGCCTCCAACCTGCCCTGGACCACGGCGCTCGGCAAAGCCTATTACAACGATCCCTCGGATGTGATGAACGCCATACAGGTCATGCGCAACCGGGCCTACAAGGCCGGCACGCTCAAGACCTCCAGCCAGCTCAAGGTCAACCTGGCGTCCGCGCCTGCCGCCGTGGCCTATACGCCTGGAGCCGTGGTCACACCGCTGCCCGACCCAGTCATAGAGCCACCGGAGCAGTTCATTGAAATCAGCCCTTCCCAGCTGGATACGGTCTACGTTCCCCAGTACAACCCCGCTGCGGTCTATGGTCAGCCGCTGCCCGTATATGGCGGCTACCGCTATGTGGAAGTGCCGCCTCCGACTCCCGTGGCCGGCGTGCCAGTGATGGCCGGCCTGCTGGGCTTTGGCACCGCCATCGTGCTGGCCGGGTCCATGGACAGGCATCCGTCCTGGGGCTGGAATGCTTGGAATATGCACTGGGGCGATCCCGAAAGGCCCTGGCGCCACGGCGAGCGCCCCCCGCCCCCGCAGGCCCGTCCGGCCGTGGTTTATAACAACACCACCTATATATCGCAGTCGCGAACCGTGGTGCAGAACATCCATCGCACGGACAACACCTACATCAACAACATCCATGCAAATGCCGCAGGCGAGCGCCAGGTACAAGCCGGACAGCCTCAGACTGCAGGCGTCTTCGCTGCACAGCATGGACTGCAGTCGGACGCGATTGCTGGCGGCGCAACAGCAGCGGCCGTCGGTGCCGCGGCACTGGCAGCCGGTGGCCATGCCCTGAGCCAGCGCCAGCCAGCACAGAGTCCTCTGGCTACACAGCTACAGGGCAGGCCGGGCTTTGCCCAGGGACCCAACCAGGTTCCAGGCGGGCCACGCGCGTCCAATGGCAATACTTTGATGCCGCCGCAAGACCCGCATGATCGCCATCCACCGCAGGCGCCGCAGATGCAGGCTGCCACGGCGGAGAAAGCCATGCAGCAACGCCCACAGGAGCCAACCCAGCGCCAGCAAGCAATGCAGCAGCAGACTCCTGTGCAGGTGCAACAGCAGCACGCCCAGGAGCAGGCCCAGCGTCAGCAGCCAATGCAGCAAGTCCGCGAGCAGCAGGAGCTCCAGCGGCAAGCCCAGATGCAGCAGCAACAGCAGCGTGCCCAGGAGAAGGCTCAACGCCAACAGCAAATGCAGCAAGCCCGTGATCAGCAAGAGCATCGGCAACAGGCACAGCTGCAGCAGATGCAACAGCAGCGCGCCCAGGAGCAGGCTCAGCGCCAGCAACAAATGCAGCAACAAGCCCTTGAACAGCAAGAGCGTCGGCAACAGGCACAGATGCAGCAGATGCAACAGCAGCGCGCCCAGGAACAGGCTCAGCGCCAGCAACAAATGCAGCAGCAACAAGCCCGTGAACAACAGCAGCGCCAGCAGCAGGCCCAGATGCAGCAGATGCAACAGCAGCACGCCCAGGAGCAAGCTCAGCGCCAGCAGCAAATGCAGCAACAACAGGCTCGTGAACAACAGCAGCGCCAGCAGCAGGCCCAGATGCAGCAACAACGGGCACAGGAACAGGCCCAACGCCAGCAGCAGGCTCAGCAGCACCAGGCCGAGCAACAGGCTCGCATGCAAGCGACGCGCTCAGAGGGCCGCTCGCGCGGGGATCGCGAGCACCGTTGAAACGCCACTCGCCTTCGTACCAAGCCGCCTGCCATGCAGGCGGCTTGTCAGCGCGCAACCTGCATGACGGTATAAACAAGCTCATAAAAGCTCATTCGTTTTGCTCCACTCATTGCCGCAGCCTTCATGTACAACCCCAGCCATTTCAAGATCGATGATCCGGCCTCCCTGCATGCCCTGATCCAGGCTCACCCGCTGGGTTGTCTGGTCACCCAGTCCGACGCGGGACTGGACGCCAATCACCTGCCGTTCGAGTTGCTGCAGGACGAGGATGGCATGCTGCGACTGATCGCCCATGTGGCGCGCGCCAATCCTGTGTGGCAGCAGATCCGGGACGACAGCCCCGTGCTGGTGATCTTCCGTGCCGAGCAGGCCTATATCTCTCCCAGCTGGTATCCCAGCAAGCACGAGACCCACGAGCAGGTGCCGACCTGGAACTACCGTGTGGTCCACGCGCACGGCCGCATCAGCGTGCGCGACGATGAAAAGTTCGTGCGCGGCGTGGTGGGCCGACTCACCCGCCGCCACGAGGCCAGCAACAATGCCGAGGCCCCATGGAAGATGAGCGACGCTCCGCCCGACTACCTGCAGCGCATGCTCGGCGCCATTGTGGGCCTGGAAATTACTGTCGACCGCCTGGAAGCCAAGTTCAAGCTGAGCCAGAACAAGCAGCAGCGCGACCGGCTTGGTGCAGTCCAGGCCCTGGAGCAGCGGGGACAGCTGGACCTGGCCCGGAGCATGCGCCAGCCCTGATCCCGCAGCCGGTCTTCAAGGCATGACCAGCGTAAAGCTCACATGTCTGTATCGCCTTTAGCTCCGCTATCGATAGCAATGCAGCACAATGCCTGCACAATCCGATAAGCACCATGCCGACCGAAAAACTTACCAGCCCCTCTTTCCCGCCCGCACGCCGTTACCTGCTGCAATGGATGGCGCAAACAGCGCTGTTTGCCGCAGCACCGGCCTGGGCGGCACGCAGCGCCAACTCGGACAGCGCGCTCTGGCCGCAGGACAGCAGGGTTCCCGGCGGCGTCGCACGCCTGTCGCTGGGCCCGGCTTCCGCACGCCCCCTGGTCACGGCAGCGAAGGCCGAGGTTCTGGTGGTGGGCGACATGATCGAATGGACCGCACTCGTGGGCATACCGCTTGCCAGCACACCGGGTGAGCAAAGCGTTGAAGTGAAGACCGACGGCCGTTTGCGCACCATGAGCTATACGGTGCACGACAAACAGTATGTGGAGCAGCGCCTCAAGGTCTCGCCCAAGACGGTGGACCTGTCTGCCGAAGACAATGCCCGCTACGAACGCGAGGCCGCCCACCTGAAGACCGTGATGGCCACCTTCACCGAGCCGCTGCCTTCCGGCAGCCTGCACATGCGCGTGCCGGTGCCGGGCCGTCGCTCCAGCAGCTTCGGCCTGCGCCGTGTCTTCAACGGCCAGTCGCGCAATCCGCACAGCGGCATGGACATTGCCGCCCCCACCGGAACGCCTGTGCGTGCACCGCTGCCCGGCAAGGTGATCGATGTGGGTGACTATTTCTTCAACGGCGGCACGGTCTGGCTGGACCATGGCGGCGGCCTGCTCACCATGTACTGCCACCTGAGCCAGGTGGACTGCAAGCCCGGCGACCAGTTGCAGACGGGCGATGCCTTTTGCAAGGTCGGAGCCACAGGCCGCGTGACCGGTCCCCACCTGCACTGGAGCGTGATGCTGAACCGCGCCATGGTGGACCCGGCGCTGTTCATCTGAACGGATCTCGCAGACTAAAAAGCGGCTCCGCGAGCCGCTTTTTAGTTCTTGCTACCAGATCAGAATCACAAGCTCCCGACCTACCAAGCGCTGCAGACCGGTTTGCTCGAAACTATGGCGCATCCTGATCCTGCTTCAGATAGTTCTCCACCAGTTCGAAAAAACTGTCGTAGAAGCTGCGTTTGGAAATGGTCTCGCTGCCCACCTTGACCAGCGAATCGTTGCTGGAAGAAAACGGCAGAGACAGCGAACCCAGAGCGCTCACGCCCACGCTGGCCGAGGTTGCACTTTTCTTGAGCGAATAGCGATCCTGCAACGCTGTCGCAAAACCCAGACTGACCAGGCCGTCGCTGGTCTGCGGCACGCAGACCACACGGAAATTGATTTCCAGATTGGTCTCCGTATTGGGCTGGAAGTTCTTGCGCCCTTCTATCAGCTCCTGCGTCCTGGCCGTGGCGATATAACCCTGGCTCAACAAGGCACGGCGCGCGGCCTCGCAAGTTTGTGCCGGTGTCGCATCAAAGCCGCGGGAAAACGTGGAACTGGAGTCGAAAGTCTCCTGTACCGGCATATGCTGAGGTGCGGTTGCCGAGCATGCCCCCAGCAAACCTGCCAATATGCCCACAGAACCCAGCCGCCCCCAATTCAGCCCAAACAAAGCAACACCACCTAAGCGCACAGAAACTCCTTGATGCCTGGGCCGTAGTTTCTTCATAGCCCGAACCTTTGAAGCGTAGCAGCTTGGCAAAGACTAATTTGACGAAGCGCTGTCTAGACGTACGGATTTTTTCGCTCTTTACAGGGGCTTCACGCCCGAGCGGCACATCTGATTTCTCCGCCCGTCAGCGTGCAGCATTTGTTGACACTCTGAGGTTGTCGAAGCGCAAAACAACAGCAACGTTGGGTTAAGGTCAGATAAAACCCGCAGGGAACTGATATGGTCAACAGAGACTCTGTTACTGCTGACACGGTTTGCCGTATTCCTCTATTCGACCTTAAGGAAACCCTATGAAATTTCGCTGGACCTGGTGCCTTCCCCTTGTTGCTTCCATGACGCTTGCCGCCTGCGGTACGACAGGCGGCGGCGGTGCAAGCAAGCCCGGCCCTACAGGCCCCGCAGGCGATGCCACGTCGCTGACTGCCTACCACTGGAAATTGCAAGAGGCCTTCACGCCGGCGGGCAATGAGGACCAGAGCTGGTTCCTGGGCTCCAGCCAGGCACCTATCGAGCTGGACTTCGTGGACCAGCGCGTCGTCGTCAAGAATCTGTGCAACGTCATCTCGTCGGCTTACACCGTTGAAGGCCAGCGCATCAATCTGCAGCGAGGCATGAGCACCCTGCGTGCCTGCAATGACAACCAACTGATGATGCTGGAGCAGAAGGTTGCGCGCATTCTGCCTACGGCCAAGCAGTGGAACGTGCAGCTCGGCGGCGCCACTACTGAACAGCCTCGCCTGACGCTGCAGTTCATTGATGGCACGCGCTGGCAGCTCAACGGCAAGCCCACCGCCCAGACCCAATACGGCAGCGCGCCCGAGCGCATATTTCTCGAGGTCGGTCCCGAGCGTAAGGCCTGCAGTGCAGGCGCAGGCCGCCATCAGTGTCTGCAGGTGCGCGAGATCCGCTACGGCGACAACGGCGTCAAGACCTATACCGGCCAGTGGGAAAACTTCTACAGCGAGATTGAAGGCTACAAGCACGAAGCCGGTGTGAGCAACGTGCTGCGCATCAACCGCTTCAAGCGCCAAAATGTTCCCGCCGATGCTTCAAGCTATGTCTATGTGCTGGACATGGTGGTGTCCTCGGCCATCGCCGACAAGCGCAAGTAAGCCACGTTCAGGCATTGAAAAAGCCGGCCCAGGTGCCGGCTTTTCTATTTTCATGCGTACATTCAACGCCGATGTTTCACGCACCACACTCCATCAATCGAAGCCGGTGTCAGAGGACGATTTTCTTTTGGCAATAACTACTTAGGGAATGTTTTCTGAACGTAGCAGTTCGGAAAACAGGATTGCAGGTTATGCCCAGCGTCTGTGGAGCCGCCTGTGGACAAGCCTCGGAAAAACAGGGCGAGGCCGCACAGGCATTGACTTCGGGCACTGCGATCAAAAAATACGCAGGGATGGTTGGGCCTGCGATGTTTCACGGAGAAAAAAGCCGACACCTTTCGGATGTCGGCAAGAGAGGAAAGTCACTGACCTCACACACACAAATCATTGAACTGGCTTCTGCCTCGGCTCCATGCCCCGGACAAGAGCCGACAGATTCAACGCAGACGGAAACGGCCTTCCACAAACATGGAGGAACGATGGCCGCTTTCGCACTGGTTGTCAGCGTAGGACCAGAAAGCCTGCACCGTGCCCTTGGCTGAGTCTATGACCTGGCTGACCGTGAAGCCGGTCTTCTCGATCCAGTTCAAAAAATGCAGGTGGTCGCTCAGTTGCAGATAGCTGAGGTTCTCGCAGCCCTCGGAAATATGCCCTTGCGAGTCCACCACGCGCCAGCGCATCTGACCGCTGGCGGTGTAGCGGACTTGGGCCTGGCTGTCCGGGAATTCAATGACTGCTTCGCGGCCCAGAAGAGTTCCTGCGTATTGCATCGAAAGCATGGACATGATGTGACTCCTTGAGAGAAAGCTTCGCTATTCATAACGCCAAACCATTTGTGTGAAGCTATGATGAATCGCCGCCGTTTCCTTGCGTGTGGGAAAGTGACTCATGCCTTCGTCGGTAAACATTTTTTGACAAACAAGGCTTCTCTCCTGCATGGCATGAAGGTCAATCCGCAGCCTGCTTGCCGGATATGAACCGCAGCAGAAGTGAATGCTCATAACGGCCACAGGCACTGCAGAGAACAAGGCGATCGCGCATACTCGGCCCTCTGACATTTCAGGTCGCCAAGGCAGGAAGTCGGCCCAGGCCCACTCCCGCCTCCCCAGCCGCACTCACGGATCTCACCTTGTCCACCCCCGTCACCTCTACAGCGCCTCAGGCCCCCTCCATCCCGCCATTGCGCGATCCCGCTTTTGTCAATTTCGTGCTGGCACGCATGCTTGCCATGTTTGCCCAGCAGATGCAGGCCGTGGTGGTGGCCTGGCAGGTATACGACATCACGCGCGAGCCTCTGTCTCTGGCCTATGTCGGGCTGGCGCAGTTCCTGCCCATGGCGGGTCTGCTGATTCCCGCTGGCGATCTCAGCGACCGCATGAGCCGCAAGCGCCTGCTTGGCATCAGCTGGCTGGTGGCCGCGGTCTGCTCGGGCCTGCTCTGGCTGCTGGCCGAGAGCGGTGCTCACAATGTGCACTGGATTTATGCAGTGCTGGTGCTGTTTGGCTGCAGTCGCGCCTTCAGCGGTCCGGCGCTGCAAAGCCTGTTGCCGCAGATCGTTGCCCGCGAGCAGCTGGCCCAGGCACTGGCCACCAACAGCATGCTGATGCGTATCTCGGCGATTGCCGCTCCCGTGCTGGGCGGCCTGCTGTACGCGCTCGGCGGCGGCGTGCTGACCTATGCAGTCTGTGGCGTCGCTCTGCTTCTGGGCGCAGGCCTGCTGAGCCAGGTCCCCGTGCACTTTGCCAGCCCCAGGATCGTCACTGACGTTCAAACCACCATGTGGCAACGCTTTGCCGAAGGCCTGCATTTCATGCGCACCCGCCCCATCATCCTTGGCACCATCTCGCTCGATCTGTTTGCTGTGCTGCTGGGCGGCGTTGTGGCCCTGCTGCCCGTCTATGCGCATGAGGTGCTGCAGGTCGGTCCGCAAGGCCTGGGCCTGCTGCGCTCCTCCATGGCCGCAGGCGAGGTCTGCATGGGCCTGTGGCTGGCCTCGCGCCCCATCAACCGCCGCGTGGGCAAGGTGATGTTTGCCGCCGTAGCAGTGTTCGGACTGGCCAATCTGGTGTTTGCGCTCTCGCACTGGTTTGTACTGTCCATGCTGGCACTGGCCGTGGCCGGTGCGGCCGATATGGTTAGCGTCTATATTCGCGGCGCATTGGTGCAGTTTTCAACGCCCGACCATATGCGCGGCCGCGTGAATGCGGTGAACATGCTGTTCATCGGCTCCTCCAACGAGCTGGGCGAGTTCCGCGCAGGCAGCAGCGCGTCCTGGTTTGGCGCAGTTCCCGCCGCCATTCTGGGCAGCCTGTGCACGCTGGGCGTGGTGGGTGGCTGGATGACACTGTTCAAGCCGCTGCGCGATGTGGACAGGCTCGAAGATGCGGCGCGCGTAAGCGGCCTCGAGCCCCCCGCAAGCACTTGAAAATCAATAGCTGCCAACCATCGAGCAATTGGCGCTGCAACCCGTTTCGACACAAAAAAGCCTCGCAGACCCTGCGAGGCTTTTTGCTGATCGCGGCGGCTGATTTACAGCAGCTCGGCACGCAGTTGTGCGGCGCTCTTGGGCGACAGCAGGCCAGGGGCCACGTCAAATACGGTCTTGCAGCCATGTTGGCCAGCCTGGGCCAGGCGATGCACGGCGCGGGCATAGGCCACAAGCACACTGGAGGTGAACTCGGGGTTGCTATCCAGTTGCAGGCGGTATTCGATGACCTGCTTGTTTTCGGCACTGGTGTTGCCGCTGCGGATCACAAAGCCGCCATGGGGCATGGAAGAGTGATCGCGAGCCAGCTCTTCGGCACTGATGAAGTGGACCGTGGTGTCGTACTGGTCGAAGTAGTGAGGCATTTCCACAATGGTCTTGCGCACGGCTTCGGCGTCGGCGCCATCCTTGAGCACCACATGGCATTCACGCTGGTGCTTCTCGCGGGTGGACAGCTCGGGGCGCACGCCGGAACGCACCTTGTTGACGGCCTCTTCCACAGGAATGGTGTACTGCACGCCGCCGGCCACGCCTTCCACGCGGCGGATGGCGTCGGAATGGCCCTGGCTCAGGCCCTTGCCCCAGAAGGTGTAGGTAGCGCCGTCAGGCAGCAGGGCTTCACCCAGCACGCGGTTGATGGAGAACATGCCGGGGTCCCAGCCGGCCGAGATCAGGGCCGTGCACTGCCCCCCCTGAGCGGCCTTGTCCACATTGGCAAAGTGTTCGGGGATGCGGGCATGGGTGTCAAAGCTGTCGACCAGATTGAAATGGGCCGCCAGCTCGGGCGCCTGCCTGGGCAAATCGTCCTTGGAGCCACCGCAGAGAATCAGCACATCGACCTGACCTTTGTGCGACAGCAAAACATCCATGGAATGCACAGGCGTACCTGCATTCAGGGGCTGGAGTTGGGAAGGGTCGCGACGGGTGTAAATCCCCTTGAGCTGCATATCGGGGTTCTTGGCGACAGCAGCTTCCACGCCGCGGCCCAGATTGCCGTAACCGACGATAGCAACGCGGATAGGGGATGGGGTCGATGCCATGACGAGCTATTCCTTCAAACAAAACAAAACTTCAATTATTGCCCTGTGATGCACCAACTTGGGGCTGGAACTGCTGCAATCTCAGTCCGATGTGTGTGAACGCCCACGCCATGAATGCCGCAAGCCATCGCCGATCAGCAGGCCCACGGCGGCGAAGATCAGCGCATAGCTCAGTTGCTGCTGCGGCTCCATGCTCTCGCCCAGCAGCCAGGCCACCACGACCAGCAGGGCCGGCTCCACGTAGGACAGCAGACCGAACAGACCCAGCGGCAGCCAGCGACTGGCAATCATGTACAGCGCCAGCGCCACTGCGCTGACGATGCCCAGCAAGGGCAGCAGGCCCCATAACGTCGGATGACCCGCGACCAGCGGCCAACTGTCGGGCGTGCGCAGCGTGAAGGCAATGGCCACCGGAACCAGCAGCGCCATGTCTATCCAGTGACCGGCCAGGGTATCGGTCTGCAGCCAGCGGCGCAGCGAGAAATACACCGTGTAGCCCAGCGCCACCACCCAGGTCTCCCAGGACATGCCGCCGGCCTGCCAGAACTCATGTGCCACGCCCGCAGCCGCCAGGAGCGTAGCCAGGCTCTGGCCCAGAGTCAGACGCTCGGCAAACAGTACACGCCCAGCCACGACCATCACCAGCGGCAGCAGAAAATAGCCCAGCGACACTGGCAACGCACGCCCGTTCATGGGTGCCCACATGAAAATCCATAGCTGCACGCCCAGCAGTGCCGCGCTCAGCACCAGCAGCATTCCAAACCGGGGCTGGGCCAGAGCTCGCGCCAGCAAGTCGCGTACCGCCGCCACCTCCTTGAGAGCGAACAGCAGGGCAGTGGTAAAGGGCAACGTCACCAGCACGCGCCAGCCAAAGATCTGCTCGCCATCGAGCGGGGCAAGAAAAGGCGAGAGGTAATACAGCGAGGCGAACAGCACGGACGCCAGGACCGAAACCACCACCCCCTTGAACATCACAGACACAAGATCAAGCCTCCAAATGGCGGCCAGCATTGATCCGTCAAGCGCTGGCAGCTACTTCAAAAAATGAGCCGACGTCGAGCAGCCCGCATCGATTCTCGGCCACGAAGCGGCCTGTCGGCAGGCAGACCCTGGTCAGCAAAGCTTTGCACTGTGCGCTAGAGTGCGGCTCGCCCTCTTCTGTCTGCCTTCCACATGCCCGATACCGCCCTGCCCGACGGCTCTGCCAATCCGCCTTTGCACATACTCTGGCAGGACGAGCATATGGTCGTGGTCTACAAACCCGCCGGCTGGCTGGTGCATCGCACGGGCCTGGATGCTCACGAGACCCGCTTTGTCATGCAGACGCTGCGCGACCAGCTGGGCCACCATGTCTGGCCCGTGCACCGGCTGGACAAGGGCACTTGCGGCGTGCTGCTCATGGCACTGCACAAGCAAGCGGCCCAGGCTCTGGCTGCCAGCTTTGCAGCCCATGAAACCCGCAAGGAATATCGGGCCCTGGTGCGCGGCTGGCTACCCGAAACGTTGGAAGTCGATCATCCCCTCAAGCCCGACGATGCACCCGAGGATGCCCCGGTGCAGGACGCGCACACGCACTTGCGCTGTCTGGCGCGCCTGTCCTGGCCCGAAAGCTATGACGGCCGACACCCCGAAACCCGCATCAGCCTGGTCGAAGCCCTGCCGACCACGGGCCGCAGACACCAGATACGCCGCCATCTCAAGCATGTGGCCCACCCCATCATCGGCGACGCCACCCATGGCAAGGGGCCGCTGAATCGCTGGTGGGCCGAGCGCCTGGGTCAACAGCGGCTATGGCTGCATGCCAGGGCACTGGAGATTGCCCACCCCGTGAACGGGCAGCTCATGCGCTTCGAGGCCGACTGGTCCAGCCTGACTCAGCTGCAGGAAGCGCGGGACTGGCAAAAGCTGCTGGCACTGCCGGGCTGGCAATCCATAGCATAAGAAACAGCTGTCAGCGCTTGTATCTCAAGCGTTGGCAGCTATGATTTTCTGCAACTACGCAGACTTGGGCGTTGCGCGAATCCACTTGCCCTCTTCGTCGAACTGCAGGCCTGGTGCGGCCGCAAACTCGTATTGTGCTTCGGGTTCGGCCTTGAGCTCACCCTGCAGCAACTCCACCAGACGCTCGTTGCCCATCTTGAAGCCACAGGCCTGGGCATGGCCGCCGCCGCCAAAGCTCTCCGCCAGAGGAATGCAGTTGAACTCCGAGCGCGAGCGCAGGCCCACCTTGGTGCCCTTGTGATTGGCATGCCACATCAGGGCAAAGCTGCCGCTCTGGCGCGCCAGCAAATCGCCCACCTGGCTGTGGAACATGCCCGGGCAGTTGACCATCAGGCCCTGCCTGCCGTTGAAGACCAGCACCTGGGCGCCGTCGGCAATATCGGCACAAAGCTTCTGGAATTTCTCGTCCATGGCGCCGCCACGCGCCATGTAGACGGTTTCCTGCTCGGGCGTGAAGGCCGCAATCTCGGCCCAGCGCTCAAAGCTGCGCACGGGCTCCATGTCCAGAGCCGCGAGAAACGCCGCACTTTCGGGGAATTCCCATTTCCAGATATCGCGGTCCTCGATGTAGCGAATCAGACCAGGCACTGGCTTGTCGGCCTGGAAAAACTCCCAGGCCAGACGCGCGCCGGACTTGCTCATATCGAAATGCACCACGCCGCATTGGCATTGGTAGCCGCTGAGTTTCTCGGCCGCACTCTTGTGATGGTCCAGCACCACGAGCTTGGCCACGCGCGACTCGATCTCGGCCATCAACGTGGGCTCGAAGGCAAAGTCCAGCACATAGACGGCGCGACCGGCCAGATCGCCCAGGTCGTCGGCCGTCTGAATCTCGCCGTGATCCAGACCGCGAAACTCGGCCTGGCCTTCATAGAACAGCCAGGCCGCCAGCGCCGCGCCAAAGCCGTCGGGGCAGCGACGGCCATGATAGAGGATGAGGGGCTTGGGATCGTTGCGATCGGGGCGTACCAGCAACTGCTGGAACAGGGAAATTTTGGCGTTCTGTGCGGTCATAACCGGGCATTTTCGCCGTTTGCGCCGGAACGAGGCGACGCACGGGCATTGCGGGTTCACAGCTGACTGCTTCGTCGGGTGCTTCGCCCTGCCAGACACGACCGGCAGGGCTCATCCGGCTACCCACAAGAGGCTTCACGCCTGGTAAGTCACCGCTTGCTTTTTCCTCGGTTAGCACAAGCGCTGAAATCCCTGATTTCGGTATCTACCTAAGCCCCCACTCTTCGCATACGCCTATGATGGGGGTCTTGCTATTGAAATGCTGCGGTCACCGGCAGGCCCGCAACGCTTGCCTGCCACGACAGTTACAGCGCTGGGTGCTCCGCGGCCCCTGTATGCGATCTACACCCGATATCACTCCTCACCTCGGTACGCTGCTCAGTTTTCGCCGCGACCTGCACGCCAATCCTGAGCTCAAATACGAAGAGCACCGCACCGGCGACAAGGTCGCCGCATACCTCACGGCCCTGGGCCTGACCGTGCATCGCGGCCTGGGCCAGACTGGCATCGTCGCCAGCATCTACGGCAAGGGCCGCAGCAAGGACAACCCCGGCCGCAGCATCGGCATCCGCGCCGACATGGATGCCCTGCCCGTCACGGAAATCAACACCTTCGGGCACATCAGCCAGAACAAGGGCCGCATGCATGCCTGCGGCCACGACGGCCACACCACCATGCTGCTGGGCGCTGCCACCACCCTGGCTCAGCAACCCGACTTTGACGGCACGGTGCACCTGATCTTCCAGCCAGCCGAAGAAGGAGGCGCTGGCGCCAAGGCCATGATGGATGACGGCCTGTTCGAGAAATTCCCCTGCGAAGCCGTGTTTGCGCTGCACAACTGGCCATCGCTGCCGGCCGGCCAGATGGCCGTGCGCGTTGGCCCCATCATGGCCTCCACCCTGCGCTTTCAGATCAGGGTCCACGGCAAGGGTGGCCATGCGGCCATGCCCCACACCACGCTGGACCCTATTCCCGTGGCCTGCGCCATCGTCAGCCAGTTGCAGACCCTGGTCTCGCGCAGCACCGATCCGCTGGACTCGGCCGTGCTCACCGTGGGCAAGATCACCAGCGGCACCGTGGAGAACATCATTCCCGATGACGCCATCATCGCCGGCACCGTGCGCACCCTGAAGAAGGAAACGCGCGAGATGTTTGTCGAAGGCCTCAAACGCATCAGCAGCCACGTGGCAGCCGCCCATCTGTGCACGGCCGAGTTCACGCTGCGCCCCGGCGCCTACCCCAACACCACCAACCACGCCCGCGAAGCCAAGTTCATGGCCGCCGTGATGCGTGAAGTGGTCGGTGACGACAACGCCTTTGACGATGTGCTGCCCGCCATGACCTCCGAAGACTTCGGCTTCATGCTGGAGGCCGTCCCCGGCGCCTATGGCTGGATTGGCAATGCCAAGGGCGACCAGCCCGGCGTGAGCCTGCACAATCCGGCCTACGACTTCAACGATGACAACATCGGTCGCGGCTCCAGATTCTGGGATCTGCTGGCACGTCGCTATTTTGAGCAGCCAGCCGCCTGACGACAGCCAAGAACTACGCTATTCATAGCTGATAGCCCTCAACCAACAACGGTTGTGGGCTTTTTTACATCTTGGCAGCGGCATCGGGCTCGCCCAACACCTCGACCAGCCAACGCTGCTGCGGCATGGGCATGCCGAGCAGCATGCCCTGAAGCACGATGTCCGGGTTCCACTGCGTCAACTGCAGCGCCTGCTCGGACAGTTCCACGCCTTCGGCCACCACGCGCAGTTGCAAGCGGCGCGCCACCAGCAACATCGCCTCCACCAGAGCTGCATCTTTTTCGGAGCGATGGCTGCCGCTGACAAAGCTTCTGTCGATCTTGAGCTCCTGAATCGGCAGGTGCTGCAGGCTGTACATACTGGAATAGCCGGTCCCGAAGTCATCGAGAGAAATCTCTATGCCCAGGCCACGCAGTGCCAGCATGCGCCGACGTGCCTGATCCAGATCCCGCAGCAAGGTGCCTTCGGTGATCTCCAGTGTCAGCTGGCGAGCATTGGCACCGGTTTCCCTCAAGACCTTGTCCAGCGTCGCCATGAAGTCGTCATGCGCAAATTGCTGAGCGCTGACGTTGACCGACAGACGCAGTCCACGCTCTGCCATGACCGGCCTGGCCAGCAGCATGCAAGCCTGACGCAGCACCCAGTCGCCCAGACGCACGATGAGCTCGGACTCCTCGGCCACCGGAATGAACTCTCCCGGGCTTACCAGCCCCCATTCGGGATGCTGCCAGCGTACCAGCGCCTCGGCACCCACGCAGCGACCGCGCGCATCGGTCTGGCTCTGCAGATACAGACGCAACTCCCCGTCGGAGATGCCGTGGTACAAATCCCGGGCAATGCGCACGCGCCGATATACATCCTGGGCCATGCGCGGCTCGAACAGCACCACGCTGCCCGGGCCGCCCAGCTTGGCCTCATGCAAGGCCACGCTGGCAAAGCGCAGCACGTCATGGCTGTTGCCGCCTTTGATGGCCGGCTCCAGCACGGCACCGCCAATGCAGCAGCTGACAAACTCGGTTTCCACCCAGCTGTTGAGAGAAAACGGCTTTTGCAAGGCCTTCTTCAAGGTCTGCGCATACAGCAGCAGTTGCTCCTCCACACCTTCGGCATGCTTGTGCAGGCCATCAAAAACAATAGCAAACTCCGCAGCCGCAACACGCGCAATCCAGGCATCGTCAGGCAGCACCTCGACCAGCCTGGCCCCCATGGCCTGCACCAGCTCGTCGCTGTGCTGCATGCCATGCACATCGTTGAAGACGGAAAAGCGATCTACGTCCAGCAGCAGCAAGCCATGGCTGGCATCCTGCCGAACCAGGGCCAGCTCGCGCAGATGCAAGGTCAGCGAATGGCGGTTGGGCAGCCCTGTGAGCGAGTCCAGGTAGACCAGGTCGTGGATACGGCGCTCGGCCAGAACGCGCTCGGAGAGATCGCGCTTGAGCTCCACATAATTGACGACCTCTCCCTGAGGCGTGCGAATCGGCGTCACCAGCACCGACTCCCGCAAGGCCTCACCCTTGCTCGTGCGATTGGTCATCTCGCCACGCCATAGCGTGCCCTTGGCCAGTTGCTTGAGCGCGCGCTGACGGTGACTGCGATCCATGCCCATGGTAGATACCAGCTCGGTAGACTGGCCGATCACCTGCTCGCGCGCATAGCCCGAGCGCAGCAGAAAGGCCTCGTTGACATAGATGACCTTCAGCTCGGGATCGGTGATGACGATACTCTCGGGGTTCTGCTCGACCGCCCGATAGAACTTGCGCAGCTCGTTCTGGCTGACCTCCAGTGCGGCCAGCATCTCCTGGCTTTTCTGCACGCGCCGCCCCAGGCTGGCTCTTGCCTGCAAGCAAATGATGAGCACCAGCATCATCATCCCCAGCAAATGAACCATCGCCAGCAGATGCTCGGCTGCCGATAGAGCTGCAAATGGCGTGCCGATATGTGGCGCCAGCCACCATAGAGCGGCAACGACGATGGAGGACAGCCCCAGCATCGTCAGGGCAGCACGCGTGCCCTGCACCCAGAGCGCAACAGCCAGCCAGGCAGGAAATGCCATCACGGCCGGCCCATAAAGCCCTCCCATGTGCCAAACCCAGAGCAAGCTCAACAGCCAGTTGCCCCAGACAAAGCAGGACACGGCCCAGACCCACTGCCTGGCCTTGGCCAGGCCCATGCACAACAGCGACAGCAGCATGACGCCGCCGGACAGCGCCAGATCCATGTCGTCCATCGCCGGCATCAGCAACCAGACCAGACTCATTGCAGCGCCCAGGACCCACATCCAGAGACAGCCCAGCCACACCATGCGGCGCATGGGCAACCGGTATCTGGCCTCAACGAAGTGACGCTGCATGCAAGCCCTTTGGCATTCAGACTGAATGATGAATGCTAGGGGCAGTTGCCAATTAGTTCAATCGTCCGGCGAGCCAGGTCTTGAAGCCCAGACGCGCGGCCTGCCCGGCTTGAGTGCATGCAAGCCCTGGCCGCATCGGGCTTGTCGCCTGCAGCCTAACGCTGCTGCTGCTGCCGCCGCGCGCTTCGGCGTGCCTTGGTCTGCGCATCTTTCCTGGCCTGGCGCTCCGCATCTTTTTGCTGGCCCTCGGCAAGCCAGACCTCGAATTCGGCCGGAGTCTCCAGCGTGATGCGGCCAATGCTCACATCACGGAAGTCGGTCAGCACCAGCTCGGCCGCCTTTTGCAAGTTCACGCGGCCGCCGCTCATCACGGCGCCACGCTTTTTGCCGATCATTGTCAGCAACTCGTCGTCGTGCAACGCCGCAATTTCATCGGCCGAAATGCCCAGCTTGTAGCGCGCCTCCAGCATGGAGGCATAGTGCTTTTGCAGATACAAAAGCAACTCCAGCGCCACCAGGTCTTCGTCGTAGGCATTGCGTCCCACGGCGCCGCTGGCCGCCAGGTTGTAGCCGCTTTTCTCCACGATGATGCGCGGCCACAGCATGCCGGGCGTGTCCCAGAGGTAGAAGTCATCGGCCAGCACGATGCGCTGCTCCAGCTTGGTCACACCGGCCTCATTACCGGTCTTGGCCTGGGTCTTGCCGCTCATGGAGTTGATCAGCGTGGACTTGCCCACATTGGGCACGCCGCAGATCAGCACGCGCATGGGCTTGGCCAGACCGCCGCGCGAGGGCGCCAGCAGCTTGCACTGCTCGATCAGACGCTTGGTGGGAGCAGGTTCCGAGGCGTCCAGCGCAATGGCGCGCGTCTCGCTCTGGGCGTTGTACCAGTCCATCCATGCCTTGGTCTGGACCGGATCGGCCATATCCTGCTTGTTGAGTATCTTCAGGCGCGGCTTGTGGCCCGTCATCTCCTGCAGCAAGGGGTTGGCGCTGGAGCCGGGCAAGCGCGCATCCAGAACCTCGATGACCACATCGATTTCCTTGACGCGCTCCGTGATGGCCTGACGCGTCAGATGCATGTGACCGGGAAACCATTGGATGGCCATAAGCGGAGATCTTTCTTTTTTGCAGGGTGCGAGCACGCAATGGGCGCAAACACCCTTTTATGTCAGTGAATTCAGGCGCGCAAGGATAATCTCCCTCTGCTTTTCTGACCTGCCAGCTCGCTTATGCCCTTGCCCTCCGCCCCCCAAAAGTCCAAAGCCCGCAACGAAATTCTGATCAAGGGCCTGACGATTGCACTGATCGGCATCATCATCTTGCTGGCCCCTGTGTTCAAGCCTGAAAGCGGTATTGCCCAGCTGTTTGCCCAGTCCCATATCGTGGGCTGGTTTGCTCTGGTGCTGGGTCTGGCCTTCATCGCTCAGTTTCTCTGGGTTCGCTTCAAGAAATGAGCGACACAGCCCTGCTGCAGCCGCTGACACAGGCGCGCAGCCAGATTGCGCTATGGCAGCAGCGCGCCGCAGCAGCGGCGGTGACGCTGCGCCAGCCGCCGCCCGAGCCCACGAGTTGTTGCGGGCGCGGCTGCAACGGCTGCGTCTGGGAAGGTTATTACGATGCGCTGGCTTTCTGGCTGGAGGATGCGGCCCAAGCCATGACCGAGGCCTGACCGAGACCCGAAACCCGCTACTCGGGACTCATGCCATTTCGGCTTCCAGCGCAGCCAGGCGGGGCACATGGACTTCTCTTTCCATGACGTCCACCTCGATATCGGCGATCTCGTTATCCAGCGCTTGATAGTCGATACGGAAGCGCCCCGCCCCTGCCTCCAGCCTTTGCGCCTGATGAAATAGCTCGCGCGCTGCTGCACTGGATTCGGCCACCAGACCAGCGTTCTGGCTGGTCATATGGTCCAGTGCCTGCACCGCCTCGCTGATCTGGGCGATACCCTGGTTCTGCGCCTGGGCAGCCTCGGTGATCGAGGCGATCAGACCGCTGACCGTACGCACATCGCGCACGATATGTTCCATGCGCTGGCCGGCCTGCAGCGCCAATGTCTGTCCCGACTTCATCTGTTTGGTGGAGTGCTCCATGAGCTGGCGGATCTGCTTGGCCGCTTCGGCACTGCGCTGGGCCAGCTCGCGTACCTCGGCCGCCACCACGGCAAAGCCACGGCCCTGAGTGCCTGCCCGCGCCGCTTCCACGGCGGCATTCAGCGCCAGGATATTGGTCTGGAAGGCAATGCCGTCAATCACCCCCACAATGGCAGCCACCTGCTGGCTGCTTTGCGCCATGTGCTCCATATTGCGAACCACCTCCTGCACCACGCTGCCTCCGCTGGCCGCCGCCTCGGCGGCGCTGCGCGCGCTCTGGTCGGCATGGCGCGCACTGTCGGCCGAATGGGTGACCAGGGTGACCATGTTTTCTATGCTGCTGACCGTGGCCTTGAGTTGCTCTGCAGCATGGGCCGTGCGATCGGAGAGATCGCTGTTGTCCTGCGCCATCTGGCTGGATGCGGCAGCCACGGCCTCCACACCACCCTGCACCTCGCCTACCAGGCCGCGCAACTGCCTAGTCATCAGCGCCAGCGACTGCATGAGCCGACCCAGCTCGTCGCCGCGCTCCGCCGCCGGCGGTGCATAGCTGAGATCGCCCGCCGCAATGGTCTGCGCCAGCTGCACCGCCTCGCTCAAGGGCGTGGTGATGGAGCGAATCGTCGTCAACGACAGCAACGCCCCCACCAGGCCCATGAACAGGCCCACACCCATGGCCATGCGCTTGGCGATGGCGGTTTGCTCGCGCCCATGCTGCTCGGCGTCCAGACGCTGCTGCTGCTGAGCCTCGATAAAGGCATCCTGCGCCTGGACATAGCGCCTCGAGGCGGGAATCAGTTGTTCGTCCACCAGCTTCTGCGCCTCCCAGGCCTTGCCCAGATCACGCGCCTGATAGGCCTGCTCGTAGATATCGAGCACTGCCTTGCGTTCCTGCTCCACCCTGGCCAGGCCGCTTCGATCGACTTCGCTCTGAGCATCGGCCTGCACCTGTTGCTGCAGACCACCGGCCTGTTGCATCAGCCCGCGAGCTTTCTGCGAGAGCTGAGCAATCAGATGCTCTTCCGAAGAGAGCACGCTGGCCAGCGCAGCCTCCACGCTTTGCAGCGTCAGCGCCTGCCAGCGCAGCGCAAGATTGATGCGCTTGTCCGTGGCCTGAACGGCTGCGCTGACCCGCTGCTCCACATTTTGCAAATAGCTGAACAGGCCGCCTGCCACCAGCACATTGCACAGCAACAGCCCCAGGAACAAGGCCCACATCTTGCGAGCCACCGAAAGGTTCTGGAATTTCTTCAACAACATGAGCACACCGCCGATCAAGCGCGGAGCGCAGTGCCCCGCCAATCGTTACGATATGAAACACAGATGACGAGGCTGTGACATCGCAGCCTGCTCAAAAAGAAAAAGCGCTTGCAACCCAGAAGCCACAAGCGCTTTCAGCTATCGAATTCGGAGAATCAGCGCAGGCTGGCCGGGTCCATATAGCGCTGGCGCCATTCTTCGAACGTCATGGTATCGGCGGCCTCGATGGCCTGCTGCGCAATCACCGACTCCTGACTCATCTGCTCGTAGCGTGCCTGCTGCTCTGCCGTCCAGGGCATGGCCAGCAAGGCATCGCGCGCCTTGGCGGACTGCGTGGTCATGAAGTCGATGAAATGGTTGTCATAGGCGCCGGTGAGCTCCTTGAGCACATGGGCCGAGGGCGTGGACTGCGCGTCCTGCACGCGGGCCAGGGCCTGCTCCAGCGCGGCGCTGTAGTCGCCCGTGCCATGCGCGGCATCCAGCGCCTGGGCATAAGGACGGCATTGCTCCAGCACTTCCTGCGCCCATTCAGTCAGCAGCACCTGCTGGCCGTTGCGCACCAGCGTCAGTCCCGGCTCGCGGCCCTGCTCAGCAGCCAGATGCTGGTTGTGCTTGAGGTCGGCGATTTCCTGGGGCGTGTCATCGGGGCTGTCGCTGTGCAGGCAGTGCAGCAGGAAGACGTCGATCATGCGCATGGTGGCCGGGGCAATGCCCACGGTTTCATAGGGATCGATGTCCATGAGCCGCACTTCGACATACTCCACGCCGCGCTCGCGCAGTGCATGCAGCGGGCGCTCGCCGCTCTTGACAGTGCGCTTGGGGCGGATGGTGCCGTAGAACTCGTTCTCGATCTGCAGCAGACCAGTGCCCAGCTGGTTGTAGTCGCCACCGGGGTTTCTCACGCCCAGTTGCTCGTAGGCCGGGTAGGGACGGGTCAGCGCCTCATGCAGCGAGTCCGCATAGCCCTCGAGCCCGTTGTAGCTGACATTGATGCTGGACTGCGCATCGCTCTGATAGCCCAGTCGCCCCATGCGCAGCGACGTGGCATAGGGCAGATACAGTGCGTTCCTGCCGTCGCCCAGCGGCTGCAGACGATGCTCGCGCCCTTCCACAAAGCAGGGACACAGCGCTGGAGAGGCACCGTACAGGTACAGCAGCACAAAGGCGTTGCGGCGGAAGTTGCGGATCAGCGCGAAGTACTGGTCGCTGCTCACTCCGGGCAGCGACCAGTTGTAATGAATCCCCGAGATGGTCTGCATGCGGCGGCCATAGCGGTGCCCCAGCCCCATGCGGTACACACTTTTGGAGCGGCCAGAGTGCGAACCGCCATAGCGGCCCAGCGGAATCGTCTCGTCTGTGGGCAGCCGGCAGGGCATGCTGGAGTTCCACATCAACTCGCCGCTTTCGCTGAGGTTTCGCAGCACGAACTGGTGGACTTCAGTCAGCTCGTCCAGGCATTCCTCCACCCCAAGGCGCGCGCCGGTGATGAGTTCCAGCTGGGACTCGCTGTAATCGGTGGTGATGTGCGGGTGCGTGAGAGCCGAGCCCAGTTCAGCCGGATGCGGCGTCAGGGCCAGCGAGCCTGTCGCCAATGCCCGCAGCCCCTCTTTCTCGATGCCGCGACGAATGCCCAGCAGCCTTTCGGCGGTGGGCATATTCACGGCGGCCTGCGATGTCTTCATTGTTCTTACCTTCTTAGTGAAGACGCTGACGACAAACTTCGTCTGCCCAATCGCGCCCAGACGGCGAATGATAGAGAAACAAGACGCAACGCGATGGCGGCTGGCCGCTTAACCACGTTTTTCGGCCTGTTGAGCTACTAAGAGCCATGGCCTCTACCAGAAATTTGCCGGGTTAACAGCAACTCAAACATGAGCACATGCTCACTCCAGAACAGAAAAAGCCCTCGCGAGAGGGCTTTTTTCAGCTGTGCTAATCGCAACCGCTAGCCGCTCTTGCCGCTCGTGCGAGGCAAAAAAAAGCTGCGACTTTGGCCTTGATCAATGTCCGTGCGCTTTCATGGCCTTGCCCACTTCCACCTGTCCCTGGACGGCGCCGCTGGCCGGCACCTGCTGGCCCTCGCTGGCAGTGACTTCGGCCAGGCGCGCGGCCAGTTCCTCAGGGACGGCCTCGCCCATGCCCAGATAGATACCTTCGGTCATGGTGATGTGCGCGGCCTCAAAACCGCCGGCACCGGCGCAGACGATGGTGCGCGTGGGCGCGCTCTCGTGCGCCAGCACCAGCATGGCAGGCACCACGGCCTCCGGCTTCAGGGCCTCCAGCACCGGCTCGGGCAGCAGACCCGCCGTCATGCGTGTGGCCGCCGTGGGGGCCAGCGCATTGACCCGGATATTGTGTTTGGCCCCTTCGATGGCCAGCGTCTGCATCAAGCCCACCTGAGCCAGCTTTGCCGCGCCATAGTTGGCCTGGCCGAAATTGCCATAGAGGCCCGTGGACGAGGTCGTCATCACGATGCGGCCATAGTTCTGCTCCTGCATATAGGGCCAGACGGCCTTGCAGCAGTTGGCAGCGCCCATCAGGTGCACGTCGACGACCAGGCGGAAGTCCGCCATGTCCATCTTGGCAAAGCTCTTGTCGCGCAGAATGCCGGCGTTGTTGACCAGAATGTCCACGCGCCCCCAGGCCGTGATGGCCTGCCTGACCATGGCCTGCACGGCGTCGAAGTCGGTCACGGAGGCCGCGTTGGCAATCGCCTCGCCGCCCGCCGCACGGATTTCATCCACCACCTGCTGCGCCGCCGTGGCCGAACCGCCCGAGCCGTCCACCGCGCCGCCCAGATCGTTGACCACCACCTTGGCACCGCGCCTGGCCAGGGCCAGCGCATGCAGACGCCCCAGACCGCCGCCCGCTCCCGTCACGATGGCCACACGACCTTGAAAATCCATTGCCATGATGTCCTGCTCCTTGCTTGTGCATTGATGCAGCCACTTTAAGCGCCCATGCTGCAGCGCAGCGTAGCGTTTGCGACTGCCTGCGGGTAAGTCTGGAGAATGCTATCAATCCGGGAGCATTTACCGTAAAAAATCACTTGGTTTCAATATTAAAACTATTCAAATTTCAATATCTGTATTCGCTACAAGCTCTTCTTTCAATAGCAAAAATCAGTCATCCACAAGCGACGGGCTTTTCCCCAATTTTTCTCAACAAGCCTGTGGACAAGCCTGAATAGCTTTTGCAGCAATGGCTCAAGCACTTGATTTATATTGAATTTTTCAAACTGCCTGTTTTTTGATCAGATCCTATCCGACAACCAGCCACTTATCCCGTCCTACGCTGGACATCCTTGTGAACAACTGCACTCGCCCCATGAATAAGTCAGGCAAGTCATTGATTTCAAAAGGTTCATTTTTCAACGCTGAAAAAAACAGGCAATCCGCACCGGGCCCACGGCCTTGGCAAACCGGCTAAAACAACGGGTTTTGCAAAGAATCACTACAGCGCCTCATGTCCAACGACTCTGCTTTTGCCCCTCCCTTCTTCATCGCCAAGTGCGAGCCCAGCGGCCAGCAGGTCGACGCCTGGGCCGACCAGTCCCTGCTGGACTCGCTGGAGAGCGGCGGCGTGAACTGGCCCAGCTCCTGCCGCAACGGCACCTGCCGCACCTGCATGGGGCAACTGGTGTCGGGCAGCGTGCACTACGACATCGAGTGGCCGGGTGTGACTACCGAAGAGCAGGCCGAAGGCTATGTGCTGCCCTGCTGTGCCTATCCCGACAGCGATGTGGTGCTCAAGGATCATGAGTATTTGTAAGCCCCCTGAGCGGCGGGGCGGCTCTTGCCGGATGCCGTGCATTGGAACTGCATCCGGTTCTTGCACTGCATCATGGTTTCAGGGTCGGCTTGCGCGCTCAAAGCCCGCTCTGCAATAGAATGAGCACTTTCCGCAAGGCCTTGTCCTGCAGAAAGCGGCTCCGCCCAGGCGGCCTCCCGCCTCACACGTTCTTTGGAAGTCCTGCCTGCGCCCATGGCGGCGTCGGCAATGCCTCACTGGTGCGTGTCATGCGCCAGCCGCCGACTGCAGTGCATCGCATCCAGTTCACGTCCAAGAAGGCATTCCATGAACAGCTCCCTCCAACCTGTGCCCATCTCGCCCGTCGAAGAAATCGTGGCGGAAATGCGTGCCGGCCGCATGGTCGTTCTCGTTGACGAAGAAGACCGTGAGAACGAAGGCGATCTGGTTCTGGCATCCGACCATGTCACAGCGGAGGCCATCAACTTCATGGCCCGCTTCGGCCGTGGCCTGATCTGCCTGACGCTGACCCGCGAGCGCTGCGAATTCCTCAAGCTGCCGCCCATGGCCGCGCGCAACGGCACCGTGTACAGCACGGCCTTCACCATTTCCATCGAAGCCGCCGAAGGCGTGACCACCGGCATCTCGGCCGCCGACCGTGCACGCACCATCCAGGTGGCCGTGAACAAGAACAGCCAGCCCAGCGATCTGGTGCAGCCCGGCCATATCTTCCCGCTGCAGGCCGTGGACGGCGGCGTGCTCATGCGCGCCGGCCATACCGAGGCTGGTTGCGATCTGGCCGCGCTGGCAGGCTGCACGCCCTCGGCCGTGATCTGCGAGATCATGAAGGACGACGGCACCATGGCCCGCCTGCCCGATCTGCAGCTGTTCTGCGCCGAGCATGGCATCAAGATCGGCACGATTGCCGACCTCATCGAATACCGCAGCCGCAACGAATCCCTGCTGCAGAAAGTGGGCAGCCGCCCCATGCAGACGGCCCATGGCGAATTCATCGCCCATGCCTTCCGCGACGTGCCCAGCGGCTCCGTGCATCTGGCACTGGTCAAGGGCGAATGGCAGCCCGACACCACCGTGCCCGTGCGCGTGCACGAGCCGCTATCGGTGCTCGATGCGCTCGAAACCGGCCGCAACCAGCATTCCTGGTGCCTGGACGAAAGCCTCAAGTACATCAACGGCAATGGCCAGGGCGTGGCCGTGCTGCTCAACTGCAGCGAGTCCGGCGAGCAGTTGCTGACCCAGTTCGAAGGCAAGGCCCGTTCGGCCCAGGCGCCGGAGCGTGGCCGCATGGACCTGCGCACCTATGGCGTGGGCGCGCAAATCCTGCGCGAGTTGGGCGTGAGCAAGATGCACCTCATGGGCCAGCCCCGCCGCATGCCCAGCATGGCAGGCTACGGCCTGGAAATCACGGGTTACATCCCCAAAGAATAAGAGACGGAACACCAGATGCAAAACGCAGAAAAAGGCCAAGGCCAGAACCTCAACGGCGCCGAACTGAAGATCGGCATCGTGCAAGCACGCTTCAACGAAAGCATTACCAACACCCTGTTTGCCTCCTGCCGCGATGAGCTGCTGGCACTGGGTGTGAAGAGCGAGAACATCGACCATGTCACCGTCCCCGGCGCACTCGAAGTGCCCGTGGCGCTGCAGACACTGGCCGACACCGATCAGTACGACGCCCTGGTGGCGCTGGGCTGCATCATCCGTGGGGAGACATACCACTTCGAGCTGGTAGCCAACGAATCGGGCGCAGGCGTGACACGCCTGTCCCTGGACTACCGCCTGCCGATCGCCAACGCGATCATCACCACTGAAAACATGGAGCAAGCCATTGCCCGCCAGGTAGACAAGGGCCGCGACGCCGCCCAGGTCGCCGTGGAAATGGCCAATCTGCTCAACTCCTACGACGATCATGAGTGAAGAACAATCCAGCGAGTCCGGCTCGCGCCGCCCTCCCCAGAAGCGCACCGGCCTGACCAGCACCGGCGCACGCAAGGCGGGCTCCAAATCCAATCGCAGCCGCGCACGCGAGTTCGCACTGCAAGGCCTGTATCAGCACATCGTGGGCCGCAATGCGGTGCTCGACATCGACCGCTTCACGCGCGATCTGGCCGGCTTTCACAAGGCCGACGTGGTGCACTACGATGCACTGCTGCGCGGCTGCGTGGAAAACGAAGCTGCACTGGACGCACTGATCACGCCCAAGCTCGATCGCGGCCTGACCGAGATCTCGCCCATCGAACATGCCTGCATGTGGATTGGTGTGTACGAGTTCCAGAACTGCCCCGACGTGCCCTGGCGCGTGGTGCTCAACGAGTGCATCGAGCTGGCCAAGGAATTCGGCGGCACCGACGGTCACAAGTATGTCAACGCCGTGCTCAACGGACTGGCTCCCGAGCTGCGCGCCACCGAAGTGGCGCATGACCGCGCCAACAAGTCCGCCAGCTGAACCGCTTGAGCTGCAGCGCCGTGCCTGCGCGGCCCTGCTGGCGCCACATGCATAGTCAATGCAAATACTGCAACAGGGCCGCAGGTGCTATCGTGCACCGGCTGGCTGGTTGCAGTTTTTTTATGGGCGCAAGGCTGATGCACCGGCTGCATACTCCGGCACCAGACTGCACCCGAACGCTGATTGATTGAAAGAATAACGTCGTCCATGTCCGTCATCGAGCTTTCCCGCCGCGCCCAACGCATCGAGCCTTTCTACGTCATGGAAATGGCCAAGCACGCGCAGGAAGTGGCCCGCCAGTCCAGCGCCAGCGGCACGCCCATGATCTATCTGAACATCGGCGAGCCGGACTTCAGCGCCCCGCCTCTGGTGCAGCAAGCGGCAGAGCGCGCCATCCGCGACGGCCGCACGCAATATACCCAGGCACCGGGCCTGCCCGAGCTGCGCGAGCGCATCAGCGCCTGGTATGCCAGCCGCTTCGGCGTGGACGTGCCGGCGCGCCGCATCATCATCACGGCCGGCGCCTCGGCCGCGCTGCAGCTGGCCTGCCTGGCACTAATCGACGAAGGCGACGAGGTGCTGATGCCCGACCCCAGCTACCCCTGCAACCGCCACTTTGTCTCGGCGGCCGAGGGCAAGCCGGTGCTCATCCCCTCCTCGGCGGCGGAGCGCTTTCAGCTCAGCGCCGCCAAGGTCGAAGCAGCCTGGGGCAAGCGCACGCGCGGCGTGATGCTGGCCTCGCCGTCCAACCCCACGGGCACTTCGATTGCTCCCGATGAGCTGCGCCGCATCCACGACGTCGTGCGCGCCAAAGGCGGGTTGACCATCGTCGACGAAATCTACCTGGGCCTGTCCTACGACGAAGCCTTTGGCCAATCGGCCCTGAAGCTGGGCGATGACATCATCTCCATCAACAGCTTCAGCAAATATTTCAATATGACGGGCTGGCGCCTGGGCTGGATGGTCGTGCCCGAGTCGCTGGTCGCGCCCATCGAGATGCTGGCCCAGCATCTGTTCATCTGTGCCAGCACCGTATCGCAGTATGCGGCCCTCGCCTGCTTCGAGCCCGAGAGCATTGCCGAATACGAACGCCGCCGCGCCGAGTTCAAGGCCCGCCGCGACTACTTCATCCCGGCTCTCGAAGCGATAGGCCTGCCCGTGCCCGTCAAGCCCGACGGCGCTTTCTACGCCTGGGCCGACTGCCGCGCTGCCGCCGAGAAGCTCGGCGTCAAGGGCAGCTGGGATTTTGCCTATGCGCTGATGAACCAGGCTCACCTGGCCATCACCCCCGGCCGCGACTTCGGTCAGGCCGAGACGGCGAACTATGTGCGCTTTTCCACCGCCAACTCCATGGAGCAGCTGCAGGAAGCCATTGCTCGCATGAAAAAGCTCTTCTGCTGAATCCGTGATGATGCAGAGCCAACCAGCGCCTTTGCCTGACGGGGCCGATGCCATGCAAGCCGCCGCAGCCGGGGTGTTCACATTCCCGATACGCGTTTACTGGGAAGACACCGATGCCGGCGGCGCCGTGTTCTATGCCAACTACCTCAAGTTCTTCGAGCGTGCCCGTACCGAGTGGTTGCGCTCGCTGGGCATCGCCCAGCAAAAGCTGCGGGAACAAACCGGCGGCATCTTTGTCGTAACGTCTGCGCAGCTTGAATATCTGCACCCGGCGCGACTCGATGACCAACTCTTTGTTACCGCTAGCTTGAAAAGTGCCGGCCGCGCTTCGCTCACAATCGAGCAGCAGGCGCTGCTGGTCCATTCCGACAGTCACGCCCAAGAGCCCACGCCGCTGTGCACGGGCTCCATCCGAATTGGGTGGGTGGATGGCAAGACCATGCGCCCCGCGAGAATTCCGAACCATATCCTGGAGCAACTTTCATGAACTCCCAAGACATGTCCATCCTCAGCCTCATCATGCAGGCCAGTTGGGTGGTACAACTGGTCATGCTGATCCTGGTGATCGCATCCATAGCGAGCTGGGCCACCATTTTTCGCAAGGCCCAGACCTTGAAGCGAGTGCGCTCGCTCAACGACAACTTCGAGCAGGACTTCTGGTCGGGCACCAGCCTCAACGACCTCTATGCCTCTGCCGCGCAGAACGCCAAGACCGGCGGCCCCATGGAGCGCATCTTTGCCAGCGGCATGCGTGAGTACCAGAAGCTGCGCGAGCGCCGCATCGGCGATGTCGCCACCCTGATGGACGGCACGCGCCGTGCCATGCGCGCCAGCTTCCAGCGCGAACTCGACGAGATCGAATCCGGCCTGTCCTTCCTGGGCACGGTGGCCTCGGTCTCGCCCTATGTCGGCCTGTTCGGCACCGTTTGGGGCGTGATGCACGCCTTCACCGGCTTTGCCAATATGGAGCAGATCACGCTGGCCACCGTGGCCCCCGGCATTGCCGAAGCCCTGGTCGCCACCGCCATGGGTCTGTTTGCAGCCATCCCCGCCGTAACGGCCTACAACCGCTACGCCCACCACATCGACCGCATCGCCAGCCAGGAAGAGACCTTCATCGAGGAGTTCTCCAATATCCTGCAGCGCAATGTCGGTGCCACCGCCAGCGGCTCCGCCTCCGGCCATTGAGATGAAACGGTTCCCGAGTCGCTTCAGGCATCTGGCCTTGACAGGACACAAGGCCCGCGGGCCTTTGCACTGCGCCTCTGGATTGAGCCTCGCGCAAGCAGGACGGCTGCGCGCCAAGCAGCCTATTTGTAAGGAGTGTGATCCATGCCAGCCATGAGTTCACGCGGTCGCAATCGCCGCACCGTCAACGAAATCAATATGGTGCCCTTCATCGACGTGATGCTGGTGCTGCTCATCATCTTCATGGTGACGGCGCCCATGCTCACGCCGGGCTCCATCAACGTCCCCAGCGCGGGCAAGTCCTCACGCCCGCCGACCAAGAACATTGCCTATGTGCTGCTCGACAAGGATGGCAGCATCCAGTTCAAGAACGGCAGCAACACCCAGACCATCAAGCTCGACGACCTCAAGGGTCTGGCCCAGTCCTGGCAGCAAGGCCAGGGCGAGGACAGCGCCATCCAGATCATCGCCGACAAGGGTCTGCCTTTTGACGACGTCATGAAGGCGCACACCACGCTGTCCAAGGCCGGCGTCAAGCGCATTGCCTTCGGCGTCGTTTCCTCTTCCAGCAATTGATCCCCTACAGGAAGCTCTGCCGCCAGCCGCGACTTTGATGCCTTGAAGCCGCAGCCCGCGCAGACCACCAATTCACCATGCCTAACCAGCAAGATCGCGATCAGTTTGCCCCGCCCCGCCCCAAAGGCCGGGCGCGCTCATGGTCGCTCGCCCTGGCCGCGCACGGGTTGCTGATCGCGGCCCTGCTGTGGACGGTGCGCCCCCCCCAAAGAAGCCGACGAGGCCATGGTCGAAGCCGAGGTCTGGAGCAGTTCCGCCCCGGCTTCCGCAGCCGCCGTGACACCGCCGCCTCCCGCTCCGGAGCCCACGCCGGAGCCGGCTCCGGCTCCCGAGCCACCACCTCCTCCGCCGGAACCCGTGGTGGCACCGCTGCCTCCTCCTGCGCCTGCCCCCAAGGCTCAGGCCCATGACGACGATCATGAGGCCGAGATTGCCCTGGCCAAAAAGAAAAAGCAGGAGCAGCTGAAGAAGGAAAAGGCCGAGCAGGAAGCCCGCGAACAGCGCGAAAAAGAGCGCAAGGAAAAAGCCGAAAAGGACAAGGCCGAGAAGGAAAAGGCCGAAAAGGCGCAGCTGGAAAAACAAAAGGCCGAGAAGGCTGAAAAAGCGGAGAAGGAACGCAAGGAAAAGCTCGAGCACGAGAAAAAGGAAAAGGCCGAAAAGGCGGCCAAGGACAAGGCCGAGAAGGAAAAAGCGGAAAAGGCTGAGAAAGAGAAAGCCGAGAAAGCTGCCAAGGACAAGGCTGCCAGGGAAAAAGCCGAGAAGGACAAGGCCGACAAGGAAAAAGCCGCCAAGGAAGCCAAGGAGAAGGCGGCCAGGGACGCCAGGGATGCCAAGGCAGCCGATGACCGTCGCAAGGCCGAGCTGGCACGCCTGCAAGGGCTGGCCGGCGGGTCCGGCGGCAGCGATCAGGCCGGCAGCGGCGGCAGCCGCACGGGCGGCGCGGGCAGCAGTGCCAGCGGCGGACCATCGGCCGGCTATGCCGCCAAGGTGGCCGCGCGCGTCAAGCCCAACATCGTCTACCCCGATGCGGTCAGCGGCAATCCGCGTGCCGAGGTCCGCGTGCGCACGGCACCGGACGGCACCATCACCAGTGCCACGATCTCCAAGTCCAGCGGCAACGCGGCCTGGGATGAAGCCGTGGTGCGCGCCCTGCACAAGACCGACAAGCTGCCGCGCGATATCGACGGCAAGGTGCCGTCGGACTTGGTCATAGGCTTCAGACCCCAGGACTGACGCGGGACTGCTCCCCGCGCTGTCCCCCAAGCCCCGCAGGCACGGCCTGCGGGGCTTTTCTCTATCTGTGGCCAATCCGCAACGCACCGAGCTGCATGGCTTGCGCCGCCGCTCGCCAGTCCATAGCATGCCTTTCTTTGCCGCACTCCATGCAGGATTGCGCGCTTCACCCACTCACGCAAAGGAAAGAGCCATGTCCCAGACGACAAATCCCTTTGCAGTCGTGCCCGCCTAAAGCCTTCTAGCGCTTCCCGCCACGCTGCAGACCTCGCCCGGCCCATGGAACGACATGGAGCCAGGCCTTGTGCTGCGCGTGAATTCCCGGATGCCCTCGGCCGAGCATGTCGCGACTGCCCCATCGCTGATTTCATGCATTCGACCAAGGGCCATTCATGGGCAATTCTTTTTCGGACACCTATATCAAGGTGTTCGCCAACCGCAGCGTCTGGATCGAGGACGCTGCCATCCAGCAACTTCACACCACCGCCGCCAACCTGGACGGCATCCGCGCTGCCGTGGGTCTTCCCGACCTGCATCCGGGCCAGGGCTATCCCGTGGGCGCGGCATTTTTCTCGACAGAACGCTTCTACCCGGCCCTGGTCGGAGGCGACATAGGCTGCGGCATGTCCCTGTACGCAACCGACCTGGCCGTGCACAAGACCTCGGGCGCCAGGCTTGAAAAAGCCGTGGGCAATATCGACGGCCCTCTGCCTCAGGAGCTGCTGGAGACCATGGACATGGGGCAGCTGCAGCAGATTGCGCAGACCAGCGGCGTCGCCGATCCGGCCTATCTGCTTCAGAGTCTGGGCACCATAGGCGGCGGCAACCACTTTGCCGAACTGCAGCAGGTCGAGACCCTCTACGAGGAAGGCGCACTCGACAAAAAGCGCGTGCACCTCATGGTGCACAGCGGCTCGCGCGGCCTGGGCAGCGCCATACTGCGCGAGCATGTGCAGCGCTTCAGCCACGACGGCCTGGCCGCCGGCACCGAAGCCGCAAGGCAATACCTGCTGCAGCACGATGCCGCCATTGACTATGCGCGGCTCAACCGCAGCAGCATCGCCCAGCGCCTGCTGCGCGCGATCCGCAGCCAGGGCGAGGCCGTGCTCGACATCACGCACAACCATGTGCTTGCCCACCGCTGGCAGGGCCAGGACGGCTTTCTGCACCGCAAGGGCGCCACACCGGCAGACCGGGGTCTGGTCGTCATTCCGGGCTCGCGCGGCGACTACAGCTATCTGGTGCGGCCCGTCACCGGGCGGCACGAGGCCCTGGATTCGCTGGCCCACGGCGCCGGCCGCAAATGGGCGCGCACGGACTGCGCAGGCCGGCTGCGGCCCCGCTTCACGCTGGACGAGCTGCTGCGCACGCGCTTCGGCAGCGCCGTGGTCTGCGCCGACCGCGAGCTGGTCTACGAGGAGGCCCCCCAGGCCTACAAGGATGTGGACTCCGTGGTCGCCAGCCTGCAGCAAGCCGGCCTGGTGGAGCTGGTCGCGCGTCTCAGGCCCCTGCTGACCTACAAGAAGGGAGCCATGCAATGCTGCTGATGCAACTGAGCTCGGCCCACGGCCCCGCCGAGTGCGAATACGCGCTGCAGCTGACGCTGCGCAAGCTGCTGCAGGCCTGCGCAGCCGAGGATTTGGCCGTCGAGGTGCTGGAGGAGTCCCGCACCCCTGCTGGCTGCATGTCGGTGCTGCTGCGCTGCGAGCGCGAGACGCCCGCGCTGCGCGAATGGCTGGGCACCATCCAGTGGATCTTCGCCAGCCCCTTCCGGCCCCGGCATCCGCGCAAGAACTGGTTCGTCGCCGTGCAGCGCTGCGAGTCGCCGCGCCAGCTGGCCATGGACGGCGAGATCCAGTTCCAGTCCTGCAAGGCTTCGGGCAAGGGCGGTCAGCATGTCAACACCACGGACTCGGCCGTCCATGCCCTGCACGTGCCCAGCGGGATTGCCGTCAAGGTCATGAGCGAACGCAGCCAGCATGCCAACAAACGGCTGGCGCGCGAGCTGCTGGCCATCAAGCTGGCGCAGCACAATGCGCGCAGCGAGGGGCAGGCCCAGCGCCTGCGCAGCCAGCAGCACTGGGAGGTCGAGCGGGGTCAGGCCGTCAAGGTCTTCCGCCTGTAAGCGCCCCGAGACGACATTGCCGCCCGCCTCCCGAACGCAGAGGCGGCGGCAATGTCGCTGCGGCCCCGGCCACTTAGAAGCACAGGTAGACACCCAGGGCCAGCAGACTGAGCATCAGCAGCTTCCGGAAAAGCTCGGGCGAGAGTTTCTCGCGCAGCAACTCGCCCCAGTGCATGCCGGCCAGAGCCGGAATCAGCATCAGGGCCGAAGTCAGCAGTCCCAGTCCCATCTCCTGCGCCTGAGCACCCAGGCCTTGCCCCTTCCAGAACAAACCGGCCCCCAGGGCCAGCGTGGAAGTGGTAAAGCACAGGCCCATGGCCTGCATGAGTGCGGGACGGGCCAGGCCCAGCGACTGCAAAAAGGCCACGGCTGGCACGACAAAGACACCGGCAACCGCCGTGATGGCGCCCGTCAACAGGCCGCATGCCGCGCCCAGCCAGGCCTGGTGCGGCACCGGCGTCTGCCAGCGCAGGCCCGACAGCCCCCACAGGGCGTACATCACCAGCGCCAGGCCCAGAGCCGGCCTGGCTGCTGACAGGCTGCCGACTCCGCCCCAGAGGGCCACACCTCCCAGCGTGCCCAGCACAATGCCCAGCTGCATCCAGCCCAGACGCTGCAACAAGGCCCGCAAACCCGCCACAGGCCGCATCTGCACCAGATTCGTCACCAGCGAAGGCAAAAGCAGCAAGGCCGCCGCCTGCGCAGGCGGCATGAACACCGCCAGCAAGGCCATGGAAACCGTGGGCAGACCCAGACCCACCACGCCTTTGACACAACCCGCCAGGCCAAACACGGCAATGGCTGCCGCAGCCATCCAGCCTTCGTTCCACATCATCAATCCTTCGTATTATCCGAATCTTTAAACACCGGCAAGATCTATCTTTCTCTTGCTTAGCGCTGATAATCCCTCGACACAAGACTCTTTACCAACGGGATTATTCAAATCCAGACTTCGTATAAACCTTAGGCTTGAATCCCATGCGCTTTGACCTGACCGACCTCCAGCTGTTTGTGCACATCCTCGACAGCGGCACGCTGACGGCAGCGGCACAGCGCAGCCATCTCACGCTGGCCTCGGCCAGCGAGCGCGTGCGCGGCATGGAGGCGCTTCTGGGCACGGCGCTGCTCATTCGCCAGGCACGCGGCGTGCAGCCCACGGCTGCGGGTCACACCCTGGGCCAGCATGCGCGCCAGGTGCTCAGCCAGATGCAACTCCTGCGCGGGGCCATGGGCGAGTTCGGCGCCGGCCTGGCCGGGCAGATACGTTTGCGCGGCAATACCTCGGCCGTGCGCGAGCACCTGCCGCTGGCCGTCAGCGGCTTTCTGCGCCAGCACCCGCAGATTGCGCTGGAGCTTCAGGAATGCCCCAGCAGCGAAGTGCTGGCCGGACTGCGCCAGGGCCTGTGCGATATCGGCGTGGCGGCCTGGGATGCCGAAGACGCGGCGGCGCTGGCAGGCCTGCACTGCCAGCCCTGGAGACAGGACCCGCTGGCCGCCGCCTTGCCGCTGGGCCATGCGCTGGCCGGACGCTCGCAACTGAAACTGGCCGAGCTGCTGCACGAGAACTGGGTCGGCCTGCCACGCGAATCCGCCCTGCAGCAGCTGCTGCAGAAACAGGCCTTGCAGATCAATGACCGGCTTCTGCGCATCCAGGTCCAGCTGCAGCATTTCGAAGGTCTGTGCCAGCTCGTTGGCCAGGGCGTCGGCATTGCCGTGCTGCCGCTGGCTGCCGTGCAGCGTCACGGCGCCGCCACCGGCGTGGCGGCCGTGCCGCTGTCCGACGCCTGGGCGCAGCGCCAGCTGCTGCTGTGCACGCCGGCTGGGTCGGCATCGCTGTCCTTACCCGCGCGGCAGCTGCACGCACAGCTGCTACAGACTGCGTAGCCTTAGCAAGCCACGGTGAAAAGCGCTATGCGGGACAATAGCGCCATCATGACCCTCAAAGCCCCCGAACTGCTGCTGCCTGCCGGCTCGCTCGACAAGATGCGCGCCGCCTACGACTTTGGTGCCGACGCCGTCTACGCCGGCCAGCCGCGCTACAGCTTGCGCGCGCGCAACAACGAATTCCGCCTGGAGCAGATCGGCCAGGGCATTGCCGAGGCGCATGCACGCGGCAAGAAGTTCTTCCTGACCAGCAATCTGATTGCGCACAACGACAAGGTCCGCACCTATCTGCGCGACATCGAACCCATCATCGCCATGAAGCCCGACGCCATGATCATGGCCGACCCCGGGCTCATCATGATGGTCAAGGAAAAGTGGCCCGAGCAGGAAATCCATCTGTCCGTGCAGGCCAACACCACCAACCACGCCACCGTGAAGTTCTGGCAGAAGATGGGCGTCTCGCGCATCATCCTGTCGCGCGAGCTGAGCCTGGACGAGATCGAGAAGATCCGCCAGGAATGCCCTGACATGGAGCTGGAAGTGTTTGTGCACGGCGCGCTGTGCATTGCCTACTCGGGCCGCTGCCTGCTGTCGGGCTACTTCAACCGCCGCGACCCCAACCAGGGCACCTGCACCAACGCCTGCCGCTGGGACTACAAGACGCATGACGCGGCCGTGGACCCCAACACCGGCGAGGCGCTGGGCCAGACCATGGAAAACGGCTTCAACTTCGAAGAAGCCAAGAACGATCTGGACAACCAGTTCACCAGCACCTGCGGTGACCAGCAGCGCCATCCCAAGGCAGATGCCATCTATCTGCTCGAGGAAAAAGGCCGCCCCGGCGAGATGATGCCCATCATGGAAGATGAGCATGGCACCTACATCATGAACTCCAAGGACCTGCGCGCCGTGGAGCATGTGGAGCGCCTGACCAAGATCGGCGTGGACTCGCTCAAGATCGAAGGCCGCACCAAGAGCCTGTACTACGTGGCCCGCACAGCCCAGACCTACCGCCGCGCCATCGACGACGCCGTGGCCGGCCGTCCGTTCAACCCGCATCTGATCACCGAACTCGAAGGTCTGGCCAACCGCGGCTATACCGGCGGCCTGCTGGAGCGCCGCCCTGCCAACGACTACCAGAACTACGAAACCGGCCACAGCGTGCTGCAGCGCAGCCACTTCGTGGGCGCGGTGCGCGGCTATGCCGACGGCATGGCCGAGATTGAAACCATGAACCGTTTCGCCGTGGGCGACACCATCGAAGTGATTCATCCCCAGGGCAACCGCCAAGTCAAGCTGGAGAAGATGTTCAACCTCGAAGGCCAGCCCGTGGAAGTCGCACAAGGCAACCCCGTGCGCGTGCGCATTCCGCTGGAAGGCCCTGTGGAAGGTGCGCTGATTTCGCGTCTGCTGTAAGCTCGACCGGCTTTGCTTTTCCAACGCCCCATACGCTGGGGCGTTGCTCTTTTCTCTATAGCTGCTTTCGCTCGTCCTCTCTTGGATTCAAATTGAATTCATGTTGATAACCAACGACAACAAGCGCAAGCAGCTCCTCAATTTGAAGAACACACATGGAACTGAAGATTGACGAAGGCCTGAAGGCCTATATCGACCCTCTGACCCCGGACGAGCACGAATCGCTGGAGCGCAGCATCCTTTCCGAAGGCTGCCGCGACTCCCTGGTGGTCTGGGGCGATCTGCTCATCGACGGCCACAACCGCTACGGCATCTGCCGCAAGCACGGCCTGCCCTACAACACCGTCCAGGCCACGCAGTTCAAGAACATGGACGATGTGCATCTGTGGATGATCGACCAGCATCTGGGCCGCCGCTCGGTCTCGGACTTCCAGCGCGGCGTGCTGGCGCTGCGCAAGCGCGAGATCATTGCCGAGCGACGCGCTGCCGCTGCCGCTGCCGTGAACGCCGCCAAGGCCGCCCAGCCGGCCAGCGAGGAAGCCCCCTGGGAAGGCGAGACCGACCCCGTGGTGGCCCAGGCTCTGGCCAGCGTGGCCAAGGTGCCCGACGAAGCGCTGGACACGCGTGAAGCCCTGGCACGCGCCGCCCGACTGTCGGCCGGTCAGGTCAAGATGATCGAGACCATCCAGGAAAAGGCAGCGCCCGAAGTCGTGGCCGCCGTCAAGGCTGGTGAGCTCTCGCTCAATGCCGCTGCCGTGGTCGCCACCCTGCCCGAGGAAGAGCAGCAAGCCGTGGCCGCCGAAGGTGCCGACGCCCTCAAGCAGGCCGCCAAGCGCGTGCGCGATGCCAAGAAAAAGCCCAAGGCCGCCAAGCCCGAAGCCGAAGAATCGGCAGAAGCCGTGCCAGCCGCCAGCCCCGAAGAGCTGCAGACCCGCGTCACCGAGCTGGAAGCCGAGAACGAGCGCCTGCGCCTGCAGGTCAAGACCTTGCAGGACCTGCTGGCCGAACAGGGTTAAGCCGCTCTCTTGCCCGGCTCCCGCACGCAGCCTCCCCGAACGGCCAGATTGCCGGGCAGGGAGGCTGTTTTTTTGTGTCTCAACATAACCACATACAGCCAAATGACAGCAATTCTCATTAATATCTGCGCCTGCCAATAAACGCCACATAGTCCCCTCCGGCCCCGACTGAAGACAAGAGATGCCGCCAGCGCAAGGCTGGGGCAGCGCGCTGTTCATGCCAGCCAGGTGCTGTGTGCACTCCCCTACAACACCCATGGCTAACCTCCATCTTTCCGACTCCCCCGCTTTTCGCCTGAGCAGCGCCGCCGCTGCCGTTGCCGCAGCCCTTGGCATGCTCGCCAGCCCCGTTCATGCACAGACGGCCAACGCCGCCACTGCCGAAGCCGCCCTGGACTCGGTCACCGTCACCGGCAACTGGCTGGATGGCGATATGTCCAGCGCCGAGAAGGTGCTGGAGCATCCAGGCGCCCGCACCATCGTCGAGCGCGAGCGCATCCAGGAAAGCGGCGCGGCCACCTTGCGCGAAGCGCTGCGCCTGGTGCCCGGTGTGCAGGTTCAGGACAGCAACGGCACGGGCGGCAGCGATATCTCTCTGAACCTGAGCGTGCGCGGTCTGACCGCACGCCTGTCGCCACGCTCCTATGTGCTGCAGGACGGCGTGCCCGTCTCCTACGCTCCCTACGGTCAGCCCCAGCTGTCGCTGGCGCCCGTGGCGCTGGGCAATCTGGACTCCATCGACGTGGTGCGCGGCGCAGGCTCGGTGCGCTACGGCCCGCAGAACGTGGGCGGCATCATCAACTTCACGACGCGCGCCATTCCCAAGACTTTTGCGGCCGAAGCCTCCATCGGCACCGAGATCTACAGCCACGGCGGCAACGTGAAGACCACGCCCAGCTTTTTTGTGGGCGGCACCAACGAGTCGGGCCTGGGCCTGGCCGTGCTGTATTCGGGCACGCACGGCAAGGGCTGGCGCAGCAGCAACGACAAGACCGACATCGACGATCTGCTGGTCAAGGGCAGCTACAAGCTCAGCAACAACAGCAGCATCTCCGCTTCGCTGCACCACTTCGAGGGCAAGGGCCAAATGCCCGGCGGCCTGACCACGGCCCAGTACGCCGCCGACCCGTTCCAGAGCACGCGCAACTATGACCAGTTCACGGGCCGCCGCACCGACGGCTCGCTCAAGTACAGCTACAAGGACGGTCGCAACAACTTCGAAGTGCTCAGCTACTACGTGGACTCCTTCCGCGGCAGCTATATCGAACGCGACGCCACCGGCGCCAATGCCGGCAAGCGCAGCCTCACGGCCGCACCGCGCGACTACAGCTACTACGGCGTGGAGCCGCGCTACTCGCGCATTTTCGAGACCGGCTCCGTGGTGCAGGAAGTCAGCGTTGGCTATCGCTACCTGAAGGAAAAGAGCTCAGAAACGGCGCTGGCCACTTCGGGCTTCTATGTGCCCGGCCAGGTCGATGCCATGGCCCTGCCGCTGAACACCACCCAGACCAGCCAGGGCGGCACCACGGCCAATGCCTTCTATATCGACAACCGCATCGATGTGGGCAACTGGACCATCACGCCCGGCGTGCGCTACGAGCGCATCCGCTCCTTCAACAATGTGGTGGACTACAAGGGCGCGACCGCAGCGGCCATCTACCCGACGGCTGCCGCCAACGAATGGCTGCCCACGCTGTCGGTGCTCTACCGCGTCGACAGCCACTGGTCGGTGTTCGCCAATGCCGGCAAGTCCTTCGGGCCCCAGCAGTACGCACAGCTGGCCCAGTCGTCCAACAACCAGCTCTATCCCGAATCGGCCAAGACCTACGAGCTGGGCACGCACTACAAGAGCGACACCTGGAATGGCGAGCTGACACTGTTCAACATCGACTTCAACAAGGAGCTTTTCCTGGACCGCCCGGGTGACGGCACCGGCAACGGCATCTGGACCGATCTGGGTGCCACGCGCCACCGTGGTCTGGAATCGGCGCTGCGCTATGACTTCGGCAAGAACTACCCGGCACTCAAGGGCCTGTCGCTGGGCATGAGCTATACCTTCACCCAGGCCACCAGCCAGGCCGGTCCTTTCGCAGGCCGCGACCTGCCGCTTTATTCGCGCCACACGGCCGGCCTGTCGGCACGTTATGCGATGGAGCGCTGGACCTTCAATGCCGATCTGAACGCCCAGTCCAAGCAACGCTCGCCCGGCACGCCCGGCACCAGCGCCAAGCCCAATCCCTACATCACGCAGGAAGACGCCAATGGCAATCTGGGCGATATCCCGGGCTTTGCCATCCTGGGCCTGCGCACCAGCTACCAGGCCGGCAAGGAGCTGAACAATCTGCGCCTGACCGTGGGCATGAAGAACGTGTTTGACCGCCGCTACTTCACCCGCTCCACCGACAACAACGGCGGCGGCAAATACGTGGGCATGCCACGCACCCTGTACGTCCAGGCCACCCTGCCGTTCTAAGCGGCGGCCCCGCGAGTCCACCTCAGGACCGGTCACGCGGGGCATCACAACACACGCGCAATGACTTCGCTACGTTCTCTGTGGCTGCGGCTGCATCGCTGGTTTGCCCTGGGCCTGGGCTGGATTCTGATTCTGGCCGGGCTCACCGGCACCCTGCTCATCATCGGCCAGCCACTGGACCGCATGGCGCACCCCGAGCTGTTCCAGGCCCGCACGACGCATGCGCAGCAGGCCGCAGCACTGACGCCGATACTGGCAAGAGCCCATGAGGAGTTCGGCAGCAAGGCCACTCTGCGCTTCCGGCTGCCTCAGGAGACGCAGGACAGCCTGTGGCTGCGCGTTCAGGCTGCGGACTGGCGCGGCACCATTTACCTGGACCCCGTCACCGGAGCGGAGCAGGGCCGCCGCGGCGAGACCGAGGGCTTTGTCAACACACTGTTCAAGCTGCACAGCACCTTGCTGCTCGACGCCAATGGCAAGGCCATACTGGCCTGGACCACCCTGGCCTACGTGCTTCTGCTGCTGACGGGCGTCATTCTCTGGTGGCCCAAGCGCTGGCCGGGCAACTGGCACATAGAACTCAACAAAAGCCTGGTGCGCGCCCTGTTCGACATGCACCGCATCGGCGGCGTGATCATGGGCCTGCTGATCGCGGTGTCGGTCATCACCGGTGCCTATATGGCATGGCGACCGCTGGGCGACTGGCTCAATGTGCTCAGCAGCAGCACGGCAGTCAAGCCACCCAAGCTGCCCGCACTGGCTGAGGAAGGCCCCCTGCCCGCCGATGTGGACGCCATGCTGGCCTCGGCCCGCGCGGCCATGCCCGATGCCCAGGCCAGCTTCGTGCAGCTGCCGCCCAATGCCAAGCAGGCCGTACGCATCCGCTTTCGCGCCCCGGGCGAGCCGCACCCCAACGGCATCAGCTCGGTATGGCTGGACCCGCGCAACGGTGCCGTGCTGGACGTCAGGCGCTGGAATGAACTCGACCCCGGCGCTGCGGCGGTGGCCGTGGCCTATCCGCTGCACACGGGCGAGCTGGGTGGCGTGCTGATGGAAATCCTGGCCGGCCTCAACGGTCTGGTGCTGAGCGGCTTGGGCATCAGCGGAATCTGGCTCTGGTGGCACCGCCGCAAGGCCAGAAAGCTTGCCGCCCAGAGAAAGCCCTGAGAGCGCGGGCCAGCGCCCTGCAACCTGCGCCCGGCCCTTGCCCCATGTTCCAGGTTCGAAGCCCCTGTTAAGGGCCGGGTCTGCTTGCATCACAGCCTCTGCGGCCTCAGCATCTGTACTTCCACCGATGAGCAGACAAGGAGCTGAAGATGGCTATGAATCCCGTTGGCTGGTTCGAGATCTACGTGCAGGACATGTCGCGCGCCAGGAGCTTCTACGAAGCCGTGCTGGGCTGTCAGCTGCAAGCGCTGACCATGCCGGAAGGCGGCGAGCACCCCGATATGGAGATGTGGGCCTTCCCAGGGCAGCCGGATAACGCTGGTGCCACCGGAGCGCTGGTCCGCATGCCGGAATGCCCCTCTGGCGGCGGCGGCACGCTGGTCTATTTCGTCTGTGAAGACTGCGCCGAGCAGGCCGCCCGCGTTGCACGCAACGGCGGCAGCCTGCACCGCGACAAAGTCTCCATAGGCCCCTATGGATTTATTGCCCTGGCCATCGATACCGAAGGCAATATGTTTGGCCTGCACTCGATGAAATAGGGCTCGCGCCAGCCCACGAAAAAGGCCTGCCTCTGAGGAGGACAGGCCTTTTTACCTGGCAAGCGGGCACCATCAGGCCAGCAACTGCCTCAGCACATAGGGCAGGATGCCGCCATGGCGGTAGTAGTCCACCTCGATGGGGGTATCGATGCGCAGCTTCACGGTCACGGTTTTCTTGCTGCCATCGGGCCTGGTGATCACCAGCTGGGCATCGCTTTGCGGCGCGAGGTCGGCGGCCGGGATCACATCGATGAACTCCTCGCCCGTCAGACCCAAGGTTTGCCAGCTGTCATTGCCCTTGAACTGCAGCGGCAACACGCCCATGCCCACCAGATTGGAGCGGTGAATGCGCTCGAAGCTGCGCGCCACCACGGCCTTGATGCCCAGCAGTTGCGTGCCCTTGGCCGCCCAGTCGCGGCTGGAGCCCGTGCCGTACTCCTCGCCGGCCAGCACCACCGTGGCACGGCCCGCGGCCTGGTATTTCATGGCCGCGTCGTAAATGGCCATCTTCTCGGCCCGGCCATGGTCGTCGCGGAACAGGGTGACACCGCCCTCCTCGCGCGAGCCGTCGCCTGCGGCGGGGATCATCAGGTTCTTGATACGCACATTGGCAAAAGTGCCGCGCATCATCACCTCGTGGTTGCCCCGGCGCGAGCCATAGCTGTTGAAGTCGGCCTTTTGCACGCCATGCTCGAGCAACCACTTGCCTGCGGGCGAAGACTCCTTGATGGAGCCTGCGGGCGAAATATGGTCGGTGGTGATGGAATCACCGAACAAGGCCATGATGCGAGCACCGTGCACCGCGCTGGAGTTGGAGCCTTTCTGACCTGCAGCGCTGCCCCCGTCTTCGGGTGGTGCTTTCAAATCCAGAGCAAAGTCGGCAAAGAACGGCGGCTCGGCGATATAGGTGCTCTCGGGCCAGGTATAGGTGGCGCCCGTCACACCCCGAATCTTTTCCCAGAGCTTGCCCGGCTCGCTGGCCACCTGCTCGTAATTGCTGCGGAAGGCCTTGCCATTCATGGCGAACTTGAGCAGCTCCTGAATCTCCTCGCTGCTGGGCCAGATGTCGCCCAGATACACATCCTTGCCGCCCTTGCCCTTGCCCACGGGCTCGGTCATCAGGTCTTTGCGCACCGTGCCGGCAATCGCGTAAGCCACCACCAGCGGAGGGCTGGCCAGGAAGTTGGCCTTGATATTGGGGTGAATGCGGGCCTCGAAATTGCGGTTGCCCGAGAGCACGGCCGAGCAGACCAGATTGTTCTGCGTGATGACGGCATTGATCTCGGGGGTGAGATCACCGGCATTGCCGATGCAGGTGGTGCAGCCGTAGCCAGCCAGCGCAAAGCCCAGTTTTTCCAGGTAGGGCAGCAAGCCCGCCTCGGTCAGATAGCGGGTGACCAGGCGAGAGCCCGGGGCCAGCGAGGTCTTGATATGCGGCTTGACCTTGAGGCCTGCCTGCACCGCCTTCTTGGCCAGCAGGCCCGCCGCCAGCATGACGCTGGGGTTGGAGGTATTGGTGCAGCTGGTGATGGCTGCAATCAGCACATCGCCGCTGCCGATATCGAAGCTCTTTTCCGGCGCTGCAACCGCATGACTGGCATCAACAGCAATCGCACTGGCCTCGACCTTGCCGGTCTCGGGCGTGTTGCTCACCATCTCGGCCTTGTTGCGCTCCGCACCGGCCGACAGGGGTTTGCTCTCGGGCTGCAAGGCCTCGGGACCATCGGGGCTCACCACGTGGCGACGCGCCAGCTGATCGGCAGGGAGATTGAAGCCATTCTGGGCCACGGGAGCGCTGAACAGCTCGTCGAACTGCCCGGCCACATGGCCGATCTCGATGCGGTCCTGCGGGCGCTTGGGCCCGGCCAGGCTCGGGGCCACCTTGCCCAGATCCAGCTTGACCACATGCGAGTAGTCGATTTCGCCGGCCTTGGGCACGCCAAACAGCTGCTGGGCCTTGAAGTAGGCTTCGAAGGCCTGAATCTCGCTCTTGGTACGTCCCGTTCCCTTGAAGTACTCGATGGTCTTTTCATCGACTGGGAAGAAACCCATGGTCGCCCCATACTCAGGAGCCATATTGCCGATGGTGGCGCGATCCGGCAGCGACAGGCTGCGCGTTCCTTCGCCAAAGAACTCGACGAACTTCCCGACCACTTTTTCCTTGCGCAGCAGCTCCGTGACGGTGAGCACCAGATCGGTGGCCGTCACGCCTTCGCGCAACTGGCCGGTCAGCTCGAAGCCCACCACATCGGGCGTGAGGAAGTACACGGGCTGGCCCAGCATGGCCGCCTCGGCCTCGATGCCGCCCACACCCCAGGCCACCACGCCTATGCCGTTGATCATGGTGGTATGGCTGTCGGTGCCGACCAGGGTGTCGGGGTAGTACACCGCATCACCCTTGCCACTCCTGGCCTTGTGCACGCCGCGCGCCAGGTATTCCAGATTGACTTGGTGCACGATGCCGAAGCCCGGCGGCACGACACCGAAGGTGTCGAAGGCCTGCATGCCCCATTTCATGAACTGGTAGCGCTCCTGGTTGCGCTGGAACTCCAGCTTCATGTTCAGGTCCAGCGCCTTCTTGGTGCCGAAGTAGTCCACCATGATGGAGTGGTCCACCACCAGGTCCACGGGTACCAGCGGCTCGATGGACTTGGGCTTCTTGCCCAGCTTGGCAGCGGTGCTGCGCATGGCGGCCAGGTCGGCCAGCAAGGGCACGCCGGTGAAGTCCTGCAGCACCACGCGTGCGACGACAAACGGAATCTCGTCGACCCGCTCGGCCTTGGGTTGCCAGCGCGCCAGCTGCGCCACATGCTCCTCGGTGATCTTGTTGCCGTCGCAGTTGCGCAGCACCGACTCCAGCACGATGCGGATCGAGACCGGCAGTCGCTTGATTTCGGGAAACTGCTTGGCAAGTGCAGGCAGCGAATAAAACTTGGCTTTCTTGCCCTCGGCCAGTTCAAAGGACTTCAGGGTTTTGGCAAAAGCATGCGACATCGTGAGACTCTCCATGGACAGAACACAGGGAAAACGCTTTTGCATTCCATTGTGCACACAATGCCCATGAAAAGGGTGGGACAGGGCGCCGGCAACGCAAACCGGCTCACATGGGCGCAAGAAAAGAAAGCCCGCGCGGGGCGGGCTGGAGTCGCGCCGAAGCAATCTCAGGCGCCGGCGTCCGGCAGAAACTCCTCTCCTTCGCTCAAGGGCGCAAAGCGGTAGCTGGCCGGCGTGCGGCTGAGCTTGACCGGAGCGCCCAGCCCCTGGTATTGGCCCATCGTCACCACCATCTCGCGGTGTACGGTATGCGGATGCTCAAGCGCCTGGGCGACGTCCAGCACCGGCGCGGCAGGCACGCCGATGGCCATCAGCTCGTCGGCAAGCTTCAGGCCATCTAAGGGCGCAAACGCCTGCTCCAGCAAGGGCTTGAGCTCGGCTCTATGGACGGAGCGCTGGCCTGCGCTGGCAAAGCGCTCGTCCTGCGCCAGTCTCTCCTGCCCGACATGCTGGCACAGCAACCGGAACTGCCTGTCGTTGCCCACGGCCAGAAAAATGGGAGCACCGCCTGTGCTGAGAACGTCATAGGGATAGATATTGGGATGTGCATTGCCCGAGCGCTGCGGCAGCTTGCGCCCCATGAACCAGTTGGCCGCATGGGGATGGAGCAGCGACAGCCCGGAGTCGTAGAGCGAGGCATCCACCAGTTGCCCCTGTCCGCTGCGCCCCCGCTCGTGCAGGGCCAGCAGCACGCCTATGGTGGCATTCAACCCCGTCACCATGTCCACCACCGGCAGTCCCACGCGCAGCGGGTCGCCGTCGGCTTCGCCATTGATGCTCATGATGCCGGCCATGGCCTGGATGGCGGCGTCGTAGCCGGGCAGGCTTCCCAAAGGGCCGTCGGCGCCGAAGCCCGTGACGCGGCACCAGATCAGATGCGGCAGCTCTTCGCGCATCTGCTCATAGCCTATGCCCCATTTCTCCATGGTGCCGACCTTGAAGTTCTCCACCACCACATCGGCCTCGGCCATCAAGGCGCGCACGCGCTGCTGGCCTTCGGGCGCGGACAGGTCGAGAAACTGGAGGCGCTTGTTGCGGTTCAAGCCGAAGTAGTAGGAGGCCACGCCGTCGCGAAACGGAGGCCCCCAGGTGCGGGTGTCATCGCCCTGCGGCGGCTCCACCTTGAGCACATCGGCGCCATGGTCGCCCAGTATCTGGCCGCAGAACGGCCCGCCGAGAATGCGTGACAGATCAAGCACCTTGACGCCCTGCAGGGCTCCGGCACCAATCGTGGCTGGATTGTGCATGTTTCACTTTCCGACAGAATGCGGGCCCATGGCCTGCGTGTTGATCAAAGATTGCTCGTGGGCTTGCACCGCCAGTCGCGGCAGCCCATGTCTCAGGCCAGAGGCTTTCGGCCCACGCTGCGCACCAGCGCGCTCAGGCGCTGATGGATGGCATGGAAGCTCTGGTCCGCCTCTAGCTGCGAGGCAACAGGCTGGCGCAGGTGCTTGCCCTCCAGTTCCAGCTTGGCGCCGATTTCCGGATTCACCAGCGCCTGCCCTATGGCACTGCGCAGCGCGGCCACGCGGTCGGCGGGTGTGCCCTTTTTCACGAAGTAGCCAGCGCTGACCGTGTATTCGAAATCAGGGCTGAGGCGGCTTTGCGATATCAGCGGCACATGGGTTAGCTCCTTGGGCAAGACCTTGGAAAAGCTGGTCAGAATCTTCAGTCGCCCCTGCTTGGCCATGCCTTCGAAGCTTGCCTGATAAGGCAGGATGGCGAAGTCCACCTGCCCTCCTGCCAGGTCCTGCAGGGCCGCGCGCCGCCCTTGTAGGGCACATGCAAAAACGGCAGCCTCAGTCTGGCTGCGAGAGCATCGCCCATGAGGTTGTACATGGAGTCCACTCCCACCGTGCCATAGGTCAGCGGGCCGTTCTTGCTGGCACGTGCATATTCGATGAACTCGTCATAGCTGTTGACCGGCAGCCCGCTCTTGACCATGAGCACTATGGGCGACTCCGTCGTGGGAGCGGCCAGCGTGAAGTCCCCCGGCTTGTAGCGCGCTGCCGTATTGAGCATGGGCGCCAGGAAGATCTCGTTGGCCGAACCATGGAAGAACATATAGCCGTCTGCAGGCGCGTTGAGCACCTTGGCTGCGGCAATCAGGCCCGTGCCGCCGCCCAGGTTCTCCACCACCATCTGCTGCCTGATGCTGCGGCCTATGGATTCGGCAAAGATGCGCGCCGCCACATCGCTGGCCCCGCCTGCGGGAAAAGGCACCATAAGGACCAGAGGCTTGGCCGGAAAGCTTTCCGCAGCCCGGACCCAGCTCGAACCTGCCGCCAGGGCAGCCGTCTGCCATAGCGTGTGCCGCATAAAGCCGCGGCGGTTCCATGTGTTCATCTCTTCTCTCCCGTTCAAGGTGCGACCGCTCAGGCCAGATAGCTTTGCACCAAGTGCGTCCAGAAGGCCGCACCTATGGGCAGGGCCTTGTCGTTGAAGTCGTACAGCGGGTTGTGCACCATGCAGCCTCCGTCCTCCCCCACGCCATTGCCCAGCCGGATATAGGCGCCGGGGCGCTTTTGCAGCATGTAGGCAAAGTCTTCGCTACCCATGGTCGGCGTGCGCTCGCCCACCTTGTCCTCGCCCAGCAGGCGTATGGCCACCTGCCGCGCGTATTCGGTCTGGGCTGCGCAATTCACGAGCACTGGGTACTTGTGCACGTAGTCGATGTCGCAGCTGAGCTGATAGCTCTCGGCCTGGGCCTGCACAAAGGCCTTGATGCGCTTTTCCACCCAGCTGCGCACGTCCGGGTGCAGGGCTCGCACGCCGATCTTGAGCACGGCGCTTTCAGGCACGATGTTGAAGACCTCGCCGGCCTGGATGGAGCCCACCGTGATCACGGCCGCCTGCTGGGCATCGATCTCGCGCGTGATGATGGACTGCAGCCCCAGCACGATGCTGGCCGCGCACTGCATGCTGTCTATGCCGTGGTGCGGCATGGCGCCATGGGCGCTGCGCCCGCGCAGCGTAACGGTCACGCGGTCGAACGAGGCCATGGCCGGTCCCTGGCTGATGGCCATCCGGCCCACGGGCAGGCCCGGTGCGTTGTGAAGCGCATAGATCTCGTCGCAGGGAAACAGCTCGAACAGGCCCTCGTCCACCATGCGCATGGCGCCGCCTTCGTTCTCCTCGGCCGGCTGGAAGATCAGGTTCAGCGTACCGTTGAAATCGAGCTTCTCGGCAACGTACTTTGCCGCGCACAGCAGGATGGCGGTATGTCCGTCATGACCGCAGGCGTGCATTTTCCCGGGCAGGCGGCTGGCGTAGTCCAGGCCTGTTCTTTCATGGATAGGCAAGGCATCCATGTCCGCGCGTATGCCCAGCGACTTGCCGCCCGTGCCCTTTTTGAGTACACCGACCACACCGGTGACACCCAGGCCGCGGTGCACGGCATAGCCCCAGCGAGCCAGGGATGCGGCCACCATGTCGCTGGTGCGCGTCTCTTCAAAGGCAAGTTCGGGATGAGCATGGATGCTGCGGCGGATCTCCACGAACTCGGCAGCAACGGACTGCAGTTGGGCGAGCAGAAGGGACGTTGAAGATGTCATGGCTATGGATGGTTGAAATACCCCGGCTCATGCCTTGCATGGGCTCTCGGGCAGTGGCAGGAAGTGGCAGGTAGTGCGAAACAGTGTCCTCCTCACGGCCAAGGCGAGGAGTTTCGAAAAGTTCTAACACGTCCAACCTTCGATGGCATGCCTGCGCTTGCGCCCAAGCGACAGCGCCATCAGTCAAGCTTCACGCCAGCCTTTCGCACCACCTCGCTCCATTTGTCGAGCTCGCTCTTCACGAAGCCGGCCAGATAGGCGGGCTGGGTATCCGCGCCACGCTCCAGGCCCTGGGCCGCAAAGGCTTTCTTCACATTCTCGGAATCCAGCGCCTTGGCATAGGCCTGATTGAGCAACTCCACCCGCTCCACCGGCATGCTCTTGGGGCCGACCACGCCGAAGAACACGCTCACGTCGTAGCCGGCCAGACCCTGCTCGGCGATCGTGGGGATCTGGGGCATGGCGCTGGAGCGTTTGGCCGTGGCCACGCCAAGGGCCTTGACCTTGCCGGCCTTGATATAGGGCATGGCCGTGAGGATGTCGGTGAAACTCATGTCCACCTGACCGGCCAGCAGGTCGTTAAGCGCCGGCCCGGTGCCCCTGTAGGGCACATGCTGCAGCTGGGTGCCGGCCAGGCCGTTGAACAGCACACCCGCCAGATGGGATGAAGCGCCATTGCCCGAAGACGCGAAATTGAGCTTGCCGGGCTTGCTCTTGTCCAGCGCGATCAGCTCCTTGACGTTGCCGACGCCCAAATCCGGCCGAACCACCAGCACATTGGGCAGATAGCCCACGTAGATGATGGGCGTGAAGCTGGTGCGCGGGTCGTAGCTGATGGACTTGTACAGCGGTTTGTTGATGGCCAGCGGACCCGAAGTACCAAACATCAGCGTATAGCCGTCAGGCTTGGCACGTGCCACGAAGTCCGCCCCGATATTGCCGCCGGCGCCGGCCTTGTTCTCCACGATCACGCTCTGGCCCAGCTCCTTGGTCAGCTCGGTAGCCAGAATGCGCGCCATGGCGTCGGTAGGGCCGCCAGGCGGAAACGGCACGATGAACGTGATGGGGCGTGTCGGGTATTTTTCCTGGGCAAGTGCGGGCAGTGCTGCCGACAGGGCGGCGGATGCCATCAGGCCCAGCGCTGCGCGTCTGGCTTTATGCATGTCTGTCTCCTTGGAAGGGGGTTGCCGATGAACTGGGAAAATCACTGCGGGGTGCCGCTGGCAACGGCCTTGAAGCGCTCCATGCGCGTCTTCTCGCGTGCGTAGGCGCTCCTCGCGTACTGCTCGAACTCTTGCGGACTGCGGTAGTTCAGCGGCTGATTGAGTTGTTCGAGGATCTTGCGCCCCTGCGCCGACTCCAGCCCCGCCTTGAAGGCGTCATGAATGATGCGCAGCCGCGCCGGTGCCAGGCCGGCAGGGGCGGCAATGCCATAGGGCGACTCGATCACCGTGTCCACGCCCAGCTCTCTCAAAGTGGGCACCTGAGGGAACTGCGGAACACGGCTGGACGTGAACATCGCCAGGTAGCGCAATCGGCCCGACTGGATATGCTGGGAGGCTACGCCGGAGAGCACGCCCGCATCGATGTGGCCGCCCAGCAGGTCGCTGGCCTGCTCCGAATCTCCCTTGTAGGGCACGCGATTGAGCTGCAGGCCCGTGGACTGCACCAGCTCGCTGAGTACGATGCTGGGCGTTTGCACCGGACCGGCCGCACCGACGGAGATCTGGCCGGGACGCCTGCTCGCATCTTCGGCAAACTCCTTCCAGCTCTTCCACGGTGCTTCCCGACGCACAGCCAGCCCGAAGGTGTAGTCGGTCATGCCGATCACGTAGCTCAACTTCAGGGGGTCGAAGCTCACCCGGTTCAGATACGGTTCGCGATAGACACTGGCAGGCAGCACTGCCAGGGTGTAGCCATCCGGCTGAGCCCGCGCCAGCTCCACCGCACCAAACGTGCCGTTGGCGCCTGGCTTGTTCTCTATGACCACCAGTTGCCCCAGCAACTGCGAGGCTTGCTGTGCCACCACCCGCAAATGCGCGTCCGTCGGTCCGCCGGCGCCATAGGGCACCACCAGGCGTATCGGCCGAGCCGGATAGGAGTCGCCCTGAGCCTGTGCGGCAGAATGGGCTGCCGCCAGCAGCACTGCTCCCGAGGCTGCAGCCAGCAGCCTTCGGCGCTCTCTTGCGTGATTGCGCATATTTGTCTCCTTGCAGAAATAATCCGAGAGCCGATAACGCCTTTTCACGAAGCGTTTCAGCGGTTTCTTCTACTTATTTCAAGGCCGCCGGCAATCACTCCAGCCACTGCGCCGGCACGGCAGCCACATCGTCCAGCGGATCGCGTGGCAGCACACGGTGCAGCAGCACCAGTTGCGACAGGCGCAGGCGCTCGTTTGATCCGGTCTGTGCTGCTTCCCAGGCCATGGCGATGGCCGTGGTGCAGTTGTAGAGCGCTGTGGCGGCCTGGCGGGCCAGCACTTCGCCGCCGTCCCGAGCGGCCCTGTCAGCCAGGATGCTGGCGCGGGCCAATGCATCTTCCAGCGCCTGGCGGTAACCGGGCACCAGGCGGGCATGATCGAGCAAGCCATGCAGATACTGCTGCAGCACAGGTAACGAGCCTTCGCGCTTGATGGCGCGGATCACGTCCAGCGCCACGATGTTGCTCGTGCCTTCCCAGATGGAGCCCAGGTGGGCATCGCGCACCAGGCGCGGATCGCTCCACTCCTCGATATAGCCGCAGCCGCCGCGCACTTCCATCGCATCGCCGGTGACCTTGCGTGCATCGCGGCAGGCGCGGAACTTGATCAGCGGCGTCAGAATGCGCAACAGCGCATAGGCATCCGGCTGGCCCGCATCGGAGCGCATCAGCGTCTGCGCGGTCTGGAACACCATGGTACGCGCCTGCTCGGCGGGAACGCGCAGCTTGTCCAGTTGGCGCTGCATCAGCGGCATCTGCTCCAGGCGCTTGCCAAAGGCAATGCGTTCATGGGCGATGAATTCGGCCTCGGCCACAGCGCGGCGCATCATGCCGGCGGAGCGCACACCGTTGGACAAACGCGAGTTGTTGACCATGTCGGCCATCTGCACAAAGCCTCGGCCCTGCTCGCCCACGAGATAGGCCACGGCGCCGTCCATGCGGATCTCGCCGCTGGCCATGGACTTGGTGCCCAGCTTGTCTTTGAGGCGGATGATGCGGTAGCGATTGGTGCTGCCATCGTCCAGGGAACGCGGCAGCAGAAACAGCGAGATGCCCTTCATGCCCGGCGCCCCGCCCTCCACACGAGCCAGCACCATGGCGAACTCGGCATCGGGGTTGGAACAGAACCACTTGTCGCCGGTGAGAAGCCAGGAGCCGTCGGCCTGAGGGGCGGCCATAGTCAGCGTGCCCGCGATGTCCGAGCCTGCGGCCTGCTCGGTCATGAACATCGCGCCCTGGGCCTGCTTCTCCCAATCCAGCGAGAGCAGCTGAGGCAAATACTTGCCCACCAGCTCGGGGGTACCGTACTTCTTGAGCGTGCGCGTCAGCGAATCGGTCATGGACAACGGGCAGCACAGGCCGAACTCGGACTGCACGAACAGAAAGGTCAGTGCGTACTTGACGATGGGCGGCATCTTGCCGCTCCAGCCCAGCATGTCTTCCCGGTGCGAAATGGCTTGCAGACCGAACTCACCGTAGGCGATGCGCTCAAGCTCTTCATAGGCTGGATGCTTGATGATGCGCTGGCTGTCCTGGCCCGCGCGGCTGCGATGCTCAAGCGTGGGCGGATTCCTGTCGGCAACGCCGGCCAGCTCGTCGATGCGCCCACCGGCCAGCTCACCCATGCGCTGCAGATAGGGCTGCAGATGGGCCAGCAGATCGGCTGGCAGATAAAGCGCCAGCAGCGACTGCAACTCAGGATCGGTGGCGTAGAAATTGGCACCGTGGCGATCAGGCACGGGATGGGCTGCAGCGCGGACAGCCTGGGCCATGGCATGCACCTGGCTCTTATCGTTGGCGGACATGAACGTCTCCTGCTGAATTCGAATATCCCTGAGGAGCTGAGCCCCCTCTCATCGGAAAGAGGACGACAACCTCGCTACAGGGCTTACCTTGCTTGCCGTCTCTGGGTTCGGCCATGACGAATTCAGGCGATATGTACCGCACACAAATCCGGCAATTGAGGCAAGGACTGCCACGAATTTCAGCACCCTCATATATTCACGTCAAATATTATTAAAATCTTTCTCAATACTTTTTAAATATCAATAAATCATGGAACTGAGGTTGCTGCACTACTTCGTCACCCTCGCCGAAGAACTTCATTTCAGCCGTGCGGCGCAGCGGCTGTCGATCTCCCAGCCCCCGCTGTCCGTGGCCATCAAGCAGCTGGAGCAGGAACTGCAGGCCCAGTTGTTCGAGCGCAGCAGCAAGGGCGTACGGCTGACTGCGGCCGGTGAACATTTGCTGGACAAGGCGCGCCAGCTATTGGCTCTGAGTCAGCAGGCCGCACAGGAAACGCGCGACGTGGCCCAGGGCACGCGCGGCCATCTGCGCCTGGGCTTCGTGGGGTCGAGCCTGTACCGCGGCTTGCCACAGGCGCTGGAGCGGTTCCAGCATGACCACCCCCTGGTGCGCGTGGACATGCTTGAGGCCAACAGCGCAGAGCAAATCCTGGACCTGCAGCAAATGCGGCTGGACATGGCCCTGGTCCACTCCATACAGCCGCCCGAAGGAATTGCCAGCCGGCTGCTGATGGAAGAGCCTTTCGTGGTCTGCCTGCCCGACCGCCACCCGCTGCAGGCCAGCGCCGCCATCGATCTGGCCGAACTCAAAAACGACCGTCTGATCCTGTTCTCCAGCCTGGTCTCGCCTACCTATCACCAGCGCATCTACGAGATGTGCCTGGCCCATGGCTTTGCACCCGAAGTACGCCACGAGGTACGGCACTGGCTGTCGGTGATCTCGCTGGTTTCGCTGGGTCAGGGCGTGGCACTGGTACCCCAGGCGCTGACACGCGTGGGCATGCCGCGCCTGATGTTCCGCCCGCTCAAAGGATCGCACCCATCATCAGAGATGCTCGCCATGTGGCGGCGTACACCGGCCAATCCGCTGGTGCAGGCATTGCTGGCCTGCCTGCAGCAGGCCGTGACGGAACTATGAGGCCAAGTCAGGACTCATCATCGCTGACCGGCAGGCCTGCCCGGATCTGTTTCAACGCTTCACCGCCGAATTCTTCGAGATAGCATTGGCTGCTCACAAGGAACGCTTATTTGCATGGAAATAAGGGGCCGGGACAATTTACACAACTCCGGGCAATTCATCCTGCCACTTGGCTAGTGAATGGGAAGCCAGTTACGCGCTTGGCTCGGGGGGGGAGCGTAGGTACGGACCTTGGAAGTGCTCAGGCCCAGGCGCACGAGCGACTCGGCAATGGTCACGGCTGCGGCTACTCCATCGACCACTGGTACACCTGTCAGTTCACGAATCCTGGCATCCAGTTCAGCCATGCCTCCACAGCCGAGGCAAATGACTTCAGCATGGTCTTCGCTGACGGCAAGGCTGGCTTGACGAACAATCGCTTCAACCGCGCGCTCGGGTTGGGTTTCCAACTCCAGCACAGCCACGCCGCTGGCGCGAACCGATGCACAGCGCTCGTCCAGGCCGGCAAGCTTGAGTCGATCCTCGATCAATGGCACAGCCCGATCCAGCGTCGTGACCACCGAGTATTTGTGGCCCAGGAACATGGCCGCGGCGGCCGCTGCCTCGGTGATGTCCACCACGGGAACGTCCAGCAACTCCTGCAGGCCCTCGCGGCCATGTTCACCGTAGCCGGCTTGAATGACTGCATCAAAGGGTTGTCCATAGCTCATCACGGCATCCATGACGCCGACCGCGGCAAGATAGCTCTCAAAATTCCCCTCGACCGATTCGGCGCCAAAGCGCGGGGTCAGCGCGACTATCTCTGTTCCAGGCGCAGCAACCTTCCGAGCTTGCATGCCAATGGCATGGGTCATCGACTCGGTGGTGTTCACGTTCACGATCAAAATGCGCATGATTTTCAACTTTCCTTCTCAGTGTTTGGCGGAGGCTACGGAAATGGCTTCGCCATCCTGGTCTTCGTAGGTGAGACCCTTCGGTGCAACCATCCAATAGAACAAGGCACCCAGTCCGGCTGCGATGAACCAGGAGAACTGGGACAGCGATTGCAGCGTCGGCAGGAATGCAAAGAGCAGCGAGATCAGGGATGAAGGAATCAGGGCCTGAATTGCCTTGGGGTTGATGCCATTGCGGTAGTGATAAGGGCCTGCAGGGTCGTGTGTATAGAGAGCCGGAACGTTCACGCGCTGTTTGCGGATCAGCCAGTAGTCAGCCATCACGATGCCGAACAACGGTCCCAGAAATGAACCCAGCCCTCCCAGGAAGTAGACGATGACCAGCGGAGAGTTGTAGAGATTCCAGGGCAGGATCACGAAACCGAGAACCGCACTGACAAGCGCTGCCCGGCGGAAGTTCAGATGCCGGGGCATGAGGTTTGCCAACGCCAGGGCAGGAGCCACGAAATTGGCCATCAGGTTCACGGCGATGGTCAAAATCAGCAGCGAAAGACTGGCCAACATCAACAGCGGCTTATTGGGAATGTTCTGGACGATGTCGGTCGGGCTTTGAATCAGCGTGCCATCGATGGCAAGCTGGCCGCCTGTCAGGATGACCACGATCAAGCCGAAGATCAGCATATTGATCGGAATACCCCAGAAATTGCCTTTCACCACGGCGCTGCTTGAGGTGGCTGCGCGTGTGAAATCACAGAAGTTCAGCACGAAGGTGCCGTAGATCGCCACCCATAGCGAAGCAGCGCCCAGGATCTGCAGCCACATGACTCCGCCACTGCTTGCAAATGGGGCAGACCAATGCAGAGTCCATTTGGCGCTGTAGAAGATCCATCCTGCCAGGGAAATGAAAGTCAACAGAATTACAGGTCCGGCAAAGGCTTCGTACTTTCGGATGCTCTCCATGCCCCAGCAGGCAATGAGAACCTGCACAACCCACAGGATGGAAAAGCTGATCCAGCCCAGCAATGGCAGGCCCAGCACGACTTGCTCTTTCAGCGACTGCAAGCCGGGAAACAGCGTGATCAGCATCACGTCGAGGACCATGGATGCCAGGTAGGTTTGAATGCCGAACCACGCAATGGCGACTCCGCCGCGGATCAATGCTGGAATCTGCGCACCGCGTGTACCAAAGCTGATGCGGCTCATCACCGGAAAGGGAATCCCTGTACGGGTCCCCATAAAGCCCGAGAGGGACAGCAGCACGAACAGAAATGCCGCACCCAGCAGAAGCGCCATCAGAATCTGGTGTCCTCCCAGCCCAAGCGTGAAAAGACCGATGGCAAACGCGTAGTTGCCGAGGCTGTGTACATCGTTGGCCCAAAGAGTGAACAGGCTGTAGCTCCCCCAGGTACGCCCCTCTTTCGAGGTAGGTGCCAGATCGTGGTTGTACAGCGCCGGAGAAACTCCGGCCGGCAAGCCTTTATCTCGCTTTGGGCTGGTGGTGTTGGCCCCCGAGGTTAATGACTCGCCATGGGTGTCCAGTACTAGGTTGTTCATATGCCGCCTTCCATCAGGGTGCTCCGTGGAGCCCCTTTGCCATGACCTCATTTCGGCTGAGCAGGTCATGCTTGTCTACCGTTATTAGCGGCTACGGGCGACGCAGGCCTGCAGCCATTTTTTCGCTGCTGAAGAGCTGTGATGCTTATGAAGCGAATCGAATCTGCCTCATGTCCACTGCTTCAGCAAGCTTGTCCAGAAATGCTTTAAACACATCGCTGACATGCATGCAATGTATACAAGACATGAATTCAAGATGCTAGTAGGAACCCTGGTTCTATCGGCCAGAGACATTGGTTCGATGGAGTCCTCAGATGGGAGGACGAACGGTCACTTGCAGGCGCAGCAAGCCCTGGCGTGCATTTCTTCCCTGGGCGAGGTGCTGAAACCTACACTTTGATCATGGCTGTTTTGCGTAGATACCCATCTATGAACCTCTCCATGATCCGCGCTGAGCAAAGCCAGGTTGCTGTGCGTATCAAGAGGCCATAGAAAATACTCTCGAAGTCACACACCGGAATGAGTACCAGTAGTCACTGCTCAGTTGTTGCAAAGCCGGCATTCAGCCCGCATCCATCGCAGCAATATCGCCCGCCAGTGAGCAATCGGCGCCGATGTTCCCATGGCTTCGAGATCAGTTGCGATGCCGGGCAGGACAGTGAGCGCTGCATTCACCAAGGACGGCTGCAGTCGAGATAGATGGATAGTCCATTCGGCGGGCAATGCGGAGACCAGCGCTTTGTTGCGATCGGTGGCATTGGCAATTCTTGCTGGAAGACCATTCCACGATGCGATGGCTATCCATGTGGTTTCATGGCCCTGATTGAAACCGTTCCGGCGTCTATCCGCAACGCGAGCCATTCCAAGTCCTGGTCGAGGAACTGGCATAGCGCCGGTGCCATGATCACCATGGGCCGAGGCGGCTCCTTGATGAATGCTGCCGGGCATGATCAGCGAACGCGTAAGTCATCACCGGCACAGATGGCGAGCTCAATCGCTCCCTGGTAGGGACAAGCGCTTCAAGCCTCAATATTGGCTCGCCGCAAAGTGTTGGGAGCTCGAGATCGGCAAAGCGGCCGAGCGGCTCAACCAGGCTGGATCCCGCCAAGGACTCCCATCGACTTTGAAACGCCTATTTGGCTGAAGACGAATCTTCAGGAGCCAGAATGGAGCGGAGTCGGTTGCGTGCTCCGCGACGACCGATCAGGCTTTCATCAAGGCGCGATGCCAATGCATCGATGTGAGCAATCATTAATTGTTCAGCCCGCAGATTGTCTCCAGTTGCCAGCGCCTCAACAATGGCGGCGTGATCGTCATTGAAGACTCTGGCCTCGGTCTTCGACTGGTATAGATCTGAAATCAGAGTTGTTCGTGCCGAGAGATCGACCATCATAGAAGTCAGGAACCGATTGCCCAGACACTCTGCCAAGCAAATATGAAAGTCGGCCAGCAGCCAGCTGCGGGCTTCTGCGTCCCCACAGGCAATGGCTTTGCGCTCTTCGGCGATGTGCTTGCGCAGGCGTTTCAGTGTTGCCTGCAAGGGTTGACCAGCATCACGCAGCATGCCCGGCTCAACGACGCGCCTCGCTGCATAGGTTTCCTGAGCCTCCTCAAACGAAGGCTCTGCAACATACCAGCCAACCCTGGAGCGGACCTCCACAAATCCCCGGGTCTGAAGGTGCATCAAGGCCTCGCGGACCAGGGTGCGGCTGACCTGAAACAAGTCCGCAATGTCTTGTTCACCCAGTTTCTCTCCCGGACGAAGCTTGGCTGTCAGGATCGACTCTATGAGACGCTCGGCGATCTTGGTTTTGGTGATGACTGGAGTACTCATTAAATTGATTTTATGCGACCGAGCTGTTACGAAGTTGAGGATAGGATGCGTCAATAAATTCGACCATGCCCGCAATGGCAGGTGATAAATCTTGCGCTCCAGAGAGCATGTTGCGGAGCTGGCTGAAGGAGGAGCGTAAGTTAAATATGCCTGGCGGGCTATTCGTCTTTCTTCTCCTGCGATTGCCTCAAGAAACGTCCGATATACCTTAAGGGAGAACACCTAGCTTTTCCTCAATCAATCTTGTATACAAGCGTTGAGTTCAAGATTTATGATGAAGCCATGGAAACCTCACTCACCTGGTCCATTGCAGAAAGTCTGACCAAAGCAATTGTGGAACATCGACTGATGCCCGGCACCAAGTTGTCGGAACAGAAGCTGGCCAATCATTTTGGTGTTTCCCGCACTCTGGTTCGCCAGGCTTTGTTTCAGGCATCACAGAACCGGCTGATCACGCTCGAGCCCACGCGCGGTGCCTTTGTGGCCACGCCCTCGGTTGAAGAAGCGCGCCAGGTCTTTGCTGTGCGTCGCATGCTCGAAGCCGAAATGGTGCGCAATTTCGCCGCGCAGCAGACACCCTCCCGCTTGTTGGAGCTCAAAGCGCATGTGGCGGCCGAAAGGAAGGCCATCGAAGCCAATGACGTGGGCCAGTGCACCGAGCTGCTGGGCGACTTCCATGTGCGCATGGCAGAGCTCATGGGCAACGAGGTGCTGGCTCAACTGCTGGGCGAGCTGATTTCCCGCTGCGCATTGATCACCCTGATGTACCAGTCTGCATCGGCGGCCGAGCATTCGCACGAAGAACATGCCGACATCGTG